>JAOQAO010000063.1 GCA_025963485.1 Bacteroidota bacterium
ATCCGCTTGGCGCCAACTTCTATGAGTTTATTGCCCAACTGCATTATCAGCCTAAACCAAGATGGGCCATGAACCTGAAACTGATCGTAGCCAAAGTAGGTGATGATACCACTATAGTGGCCAACGGAGTTCCTGTAGGACTATCCAACTATGGCGGCGATCTACTCCGTACAGACGCAGCCAGCAAAGAATACGGTAATAAGATCGGTCAGGGTGCGGGTGGCACGATCTCATACATCAATTTCAGGGTAAGCTATCAGGCATGGCATAATATATATGTAGACCTGGAAACATTCTACAGAAATAAGAGCAGCTCACATGCAGCATTCAGGGAAAGCACCTTCTACTTTGGTGTCGGCGTCCGGATGAATGTAGGGCAGCGAAAATACGATTTCTAATGCCGGAGCTTCGGTACAATCCGCTTCTCGATACCTGGACGATGGTCGCTACCAATCGCCAGCATCGTCCTCACCTCTCTGCTGACTATTGCGCTTTCTGTCCCGGAGATGGCAAACTGGTCCCGGCCAAATATGATGTCTTTGTATATCCTAATGACTTCCCGGTATTGAGTCAAAACCCCGAGGGCATCGATAAAAAGAAAACTAATAAGACGTTTGTCGCTGCAGAAGCTTATGGCAAATGCGAAGTGATCCTTTACTCCTCAGTGCACACTAAAAAGATATATGAGTTAAGTGATGCCCATGTATTGAAAATAGTGGAGTTATGGACCCAACGTTATCAGGAGCTGAGCGAAGACCCAAAGATCAAATACATATTTGAGTTTGAGAACAGAGGTGAGGAGGTCGGAGTGACCATGCTGCACCCTCACGGACAACTATATGCCTACTCATGGATACCGGAGAAAGTAAGGTCGGAGCTAAACAACTGCAAGAAGTATTTTAAAAAAAATGGCAGCAATCTCTTCAAAGACCTCAACGCTGCTGAAAAGAAATATAAGAAGCGAATTGTACTAGAGAATAAATCCTTCATCGCCTATATACCATACTTCACGGATTATCCATTTGGATTGTTTATCGTAAATAAAAAGCTGAAACAGAATTTTACAGAGTTTACCCTGGCGGAGAAAAAAGACCTCGCTGAAATGCTCAAAAAGGTCGTGAAGGGTTTTGACAAAGTGTATGATCGTCCTTTCCCGTATATCATGAGTATCCATCAGAGCCCGGTCAATACTCCGGCATATAAAGATTGCGCGGACTATTTTGCCTTCCACATAGAGTTTTACCCGCCGCTCAGGGCTAAAGATAAGATCAAGTGGTATGCCGGTAGCGAGATGGGGGCAGGCGCTGCTGCCAATCCACTGGATGTGGATGAGTGTGCGGCAATAATTAGAGAAAAAATAAAGTGAAAAATCCTTTCGACAATATTACATGGAACGATGTCCTGGAAATGCTATTTAGCGAATGGGATGTCAGTCCCGATCCTGCTGCATATACCTCCTACTTTACGCCGGGACGGGTAAACCTGATAGGTGAGCATATAGATTATAACGGAGGCCTCGTAATGCCAATAGCCGTGAGCCCCGGCATCAAAGGATTATATAGAGTACGTGAGGATAGAACTATTTGCCTGTTTTCAACTACTCACACCAAAAGACTCAGCTTTTCTCTGGACGATATTCCACCCAAGTACAATACAGAAAATGATTGGTGCAACTACCCGATAGGCGTGATCCAGTCATTACAAAAAGCTGGATTGAAGATTCAAGGTTTTGATCTTTTCTTCGACAGCAATCTCCCCGAGGGATCGGGGCTTTCGTCATCGGCGGCAATCGAGGTATTGACAGCATACATCTTGACGCACCAGGCAAACAGGAAAATAGACCTGCCCTCATTGGCGGTGAAATGCCAGAAAGTAGAAAACGAATTTATCGGGGTCAAGTGTGGCATAATGGATCAATTCGCGGTAGCTAACTGCAAAAAAGATCATGCTTTGCTGCTTAATTGTAACACATTGGAATTTGAGCATATTCCTTTTGAGCTGGATGATTATTCGCTATTGGTCATCAATAGCCGCAAGCCCCGCAGCCTGATCAAATCAGCATACAACGAACGAAAGGCGGAAAGTGATGAAGCGCTGAAGCAACTCATCCGATCCGGCGCACTAAAGGAAGGTGAATACCTCGTCGATGCAGAGATGGAGTCCATCGGTTCGATCACTGATGAAAAAATAAGAAAACGTGCCCGTCATGTGATCTCCGAAAACCTGCGAGTCAAACATGCCGCCACTTCCTTGCGGGTAGGAGACCTGCATACATTCGGCAGGCTGATGAATGCCTCTCATCAATCGATGAAGGAAGATTATGAGATCACCGGGTTAGAGATGGATACGCTGGCGGAGACCGCACAAAATATAGATGGATGCCTTGGAGCGAGAATGACAGGCGGGGGATTCGGGGGCTGCGCTATTGCACTCGTAAAGAAAAACCAGATCAGTGCTTTTACAGAAATACTTTCCCGCAGGTATCATACGGTCACAGGGCGACACTGTGAGATATACGCATGCGAAGCAAATGATGGAGTGAGGCCCTTGAAAGCTTAGTTATACTGCAGCAGGAAGCGCAGGTACAATACATGCTTACCGTAAGGATTGATAGAATGGTCCAGGATTATGCTTCCCAGCTTAGCACTTTTGAGTTCAAAGTCCTTCGGGCCTTTTGGATCCTCCGGATTGACTACATAGTGGTAAGACCATCCTTCTGAGTTAGGGAAGTCATGCTTGAGTGCAGTTTCCACCTCGATATATTTCGCACCTATCGTAGGACTGGCTCCTTCTGTTTCCTCGAGCACAGATACGAAGTCCAGCTGTGATTTCTGAAATGGGAAACTGTACAGCATATTATACTTCTCTCCGGGTATGGCGACCGAGGTAGAATAGGTGTATTTATAATTCCAGAAATTAGAGCGGGTGCTAGGAGTTTTTTTGATATCCTTAAACATTTCCTCCTCTCCCGATTCGATCACGCTTATGATCGCCTTATATAGTTTGCCCTTATTTGACACATCAGTAGAAGTTTTGCTTTTGCCAAAAGTAGCTGGAAGAGGCAGTGAGGATACTGTTTTAGACGTAGCAGGAGCGCTTTTAGTACTAGCAGATGAGGTGGCTGCCTTGGCAGCGGCGATCTTAGAATCCCTGGATGCAGCTGCCGTAGCAGCAGTCGAAGGCTTTGCGGCAGCAGCGGGCGCAGCAGCTACCGGTGCCTCATGATTGCCATCTGCCCTGTATGGCCCGACCATACCTATGTTTTGGGTAAACTTGATAAAAGCGATCTTCTTTTTTGTCGGGTTTTTGAAGTAAACATTGATGGTGATCCCATCTTTTTTAAACTTCATTTTATCCTCAGAATTGCTCTTTGCTTCGCCTAGCTTTTGGATCAGCGCCTCTTCTCCATCATCAAAGGAGATATTGAAAGGCAATGCTCGTGTAAATTCTTTGTATTTGATATCATTGATCTCATGGCCACCGCCTGTAAGTGTGATCGCAGTGATGACGCTGACGGAATCATGCGCCACCGTGAGCTTGATACCCAGTTCCGGATTCTTGAGTGATTTATCCAGGAGATAATCGGTCTTTACCAGGCTACAGGCAGGGCCATTTCTGTCCTCACCGAGTATTTCCAGCAGCTTATTGCCGGAATATTCTCCTGCATGAGCACGGAGCATGCAGAAAATGAAAAGGAGTACGGTTGCTATTCGAGTCATAATAATACACGGGTTTGCTTACACACATGAAATATGCAGGCGTCATATACTTAAACGATTATTTGTACTTAAAGTTTCTCCCAGGGTAATAAGCCATAGGGCCGAGCTCCTCTTCTATCCTGAGAAGCTGGTTGTATTTGGCGATCCGGTCAGTGCGGGACGCTGATCCGGTTTTGATCTGGCCGCAATTCAGGGCTACTGCCAGGTCGGCTATAGTGACATCTTCCGTCTCGCCGGAGCGGTGGCTCATGACAGATGTATAAGAGTTGTTCTTAGCGAGGTTTACGGCATTGATGGTCTCCGTGATAGTACCTATCTGATTGACTTTCACCAGTATCGAATTTGCCACACCTGTATCGATCCCTTTACCGAGGCGGGTCACATTGGTCACAAACAGATCATCGCCTACCAATTGTACCTTACTACCGATCTTATCTGTGAGTTTTTTCCAGCCTGTCCAGTCATCTTCAGACATACCATCCTCTATAGATACGATAGGGTACTTCTTGCACCAGTTGGCCCAATAGTTTACCATTTCGTCGGAGCTTAGCTTTTTGCCATTTGATTTATGAAAATGATAGACCTTGGCCTTCTCGTCATAAAATTCCGTCGCCGCAGCGTCCATAGCTATATAGATATCCTTACCCGGTTTGAATCCGGCTGCTTCGATCGCAGTCAGGACAGTTTCTATGGCTTCTTCATTGCTCGCGATATTCGGAGCGAATCCGCCTTCATCACCGACGTTAGTTGAGTATCCTTTTTTCTTGAGCACATTTTTGAGATGATGAAATACCTCAGTACCCATCTGCAGCGCCCTGCTAAATGTATCAGCGCCGGTAGGCACGATCATAAATTCCTGGAAGTCTATCTTATTGTCGGCGTGTGCACCGCCATTGAGGATATTCATCAGGGGTATAGGAAGTGTGTTTGCATTGACACCGCCTATGTAGCGATACAAGCTCATATCCGATGCCTGAGCTGCGGCTTTGGCTACGGCCATAGATACACCGAGTATAGCGTTTGCTCCGAGCTTGGCTTTATTGGGTGTGCCATCCATTTTGATCATGACAGCATCGATGAGATTCTGCTCATCTACCATCAGTCCTGTGATCTCTTTAGCGATTATATTATTGACATTATTGACAGCCTTGGAGACGCCTTTGCCCATCCATTCAGATTTCTTGCCATCGCGTAACTCTACTGCTTCGTGTTTACCAGTGGACGCGCCAGATGGTACTGCAGCCCTGCCCAATTCACCATTGGTAGTGACCACGTCTACTTCTATGGTTGGATTTCCTCTGGAATCTAATATCTGGCGGGCATGAACTCCTGCTATCTGACTCATGTGTCTGAAAAATTAAATTTTGAAAAACTATTGTGTCGCAAATTTAGTCAAAGGTCTCTGTTTTACCAGAGGCTTTTACACATAATAACAGCCGCTGTCCTACTAAGGTAGAGGCTTTGTTTACAAGATAAAATATTACATTGACAACTTCGTGTCCCGCAAGTTATTGCAAAACTTTTTTCTCCTTTTCGAAAATCAATGCACCGTTTTGCAACCGATAACTTTGCCATAGATCAGCGGAAGCAATGCTGTCTTTTTGTTTTTCGTAATACGGCACTTTGCGTATCAAATAGTTTTGACTGATAAAAAACGAATCACGCCCCCTGGAATGCAGATAGTTTTCCTTAATACCTGATAATATTTTGTGGGCTCTCTTCCGTCCGTCTGTCTCATAGGCAAAGAACTGAAAATGATGCGTCGTGTCAGCACCATATTTAGGGTATTCGTAGAACATGATCTCGGGTTTGCCATTGCCATCGATATCGCTTACCCATATATTTTGCACGGAGCCGGCCCTTATATCTTTGACGACTGTATCCTGCGCTGATGATGTCCTTCTGATCACGATAAATTTAGATTCCCATTCGGGGCTGCTCGATCCCTTCGGTTTGTCGTAAGCCAGAAAATCATACACCTCAGTATCGCTTTTCACCAGCGTCTTCTGAAATTCATATGACCGGTCCAGATTGACCTGCATGGTAGTATCGGCAGCTATCTTTGAGCTGTCCAGCTGCCCGAAAGTATCGATAGAAGGATCTTTATGATCCTGACAGCTGGTAAATACAACTGAAGAAACAGATAGAAGAAGAAAGAAAGCAAATGATGATCTGATTGGCATGTGGCAAATATATCACAGCCTTGCGATTCTCCGCAATAAAAAAGCCCTTCCCGAATAACGGGAAGGGCTTCAAGTATTATATTTGACTGCTATTATTTAGCTGCGCCTGTATTGATCATAGTCCTTGGGGAAATAGCCCTTTTAGGATTTAACTGAACCGGAACTCTGTAGCCTATGCCACTCGTAGCTGGCATACCGAAGCCAGCAGGGAAAAGATATTTACCCTTGTCCGCAGCCTTCTTTTCTGTTTCTACGATAATAGGGTGAGCAACTGCATAAGCGTCTTGCCTGATACCTGTCACCATCCAGCTTACCTTTACATTAGGCTTATCGGTCTTGATTGTAAATTGATTGTCGCTGACCTCTTTCGCTACAATTGCCTGTGCAAAAGTACCAATGACAGTGAGCTGATATTTGAAATCCTTATTCACCGCCTGGAAGTATGAAGGCATCGTGACTGTCGCATCACCATTAGCATCTGTAGTGATGTTGCCATTGTACATATTCATCATGTCTGAGCTTTCTATCACACTATGCATCAGGTACTTGTTTGCAGGATCCAAAGGGTGATCGATCTTAAATGCCTTAGCGCCTGCGGTCATAGTACCTGTGATATTTGCATCACCACCGATGTTTGCATTATTTGTGGTGTACAGATCATTTGTGACATTCACATCTCCGTTAAAATATCCTGCCCAGTTATTAGCAGCACAACCGGTACATTGCCCTGCATCTCCCAGGATACCTGTATTGAAAGTACCTATAAAGGTATCGACCAATCCATAAACACCAAAGTTCTGAGCCGCTGAGTTTTCAGCAAGACCAAAAACACCGAAGTTCTGTGCAGTAGCGTTGGCTCCATCGCCTATACTGTATACACCATAGTTAGGTCCGGTAGTAGCGAATGCATCACAATTGACACCTGTATTGAAACCGCCTCCGCTAGCAAGGAAATCGCCACCATCGTTTTCGCCCGTTGCGACAACTCCACTAGACAAGGCAAGTATACCTGTATTCAATCTGCCGAGACCTACTATTGTACTGACAATGCCATTATAAAAAGTAGTAGTACTGCTTGGGCCTGTCACCGAGTCATAGATACCATAAGGTATAGCAGCAGAAAGTGCAGAGCGCACATAGAGTTTAGCTCTACCCGAAGCGGTACCGATACCTGCATTTGTGCCATTATCAACTATCTGAGAGTTGCCTACAGCGGTAGCTGAAGTGAATTTGGCTACGAAATTGGTAGTACCACTGACGCTACCTGAGCCGGCAGGACCTGTAGGACCTGCTACACCTGTAGGGCCTGCGACACCTGCACCTGTAGGGCCTGTAGCACCTGGAGTACCAGCCGTGCCTGCCGTGCCTGCCGATCCTGTAGGACCAGTAGCACCTGCTACACCAGCACCAGTAGGACCTGTGACACCCGGAGTGCCAGCGGTGCCGTTAGTTCCTGCGGGACCCGTAGGACCTGTAGGGCCTGTATTACCATTCGTACCAGCCGTTCCGTTGGTTCCGTTAGTTCCGTTCAATCCGTTAGTACCTGCGGGGCCAGTAGGACCAGCGAGGCCGTTAGTACCGGCAGGACCTGTAGCACCTGTAGCTCCGCCACCTGTACCTGTAGGACCTGTAGGTCCGGTAGCACCTGTAGCACCGGCACCAGTACCCGTAGGGCCTGTAGGACCGGCTACGCCTGCACCTGTGACGCCTGTGACGCCTGAAGGACCTGTAGGGCCAGTGGCACCTGTAGATCCTACAGCACCATTCGTTCCGTTAGTACCGTTTGTTCCATTCGTACCGTTAGAGCCGTTTGTACCGTTAGTACCTGCTGCACCTGTAGGGCCGGCAGAACCAGTGGGGCCAGTAGCACCATTCGCGCCTGCTGTACCTGCACCAGTAGGGCCTGTAGCACCGGCAGGACCGGTAGCACCAGGATTACCGGTAGCACCGGCAGGAGAGTTAGCCGCATAGAGCGCATATGGTACGCTGAGCAGTTGCTGTGTGCCCATATTAGTATATGAACCGGTATTGTTGATATCTACTTCTACCTGAAGCCATTTGGTGCCTGTACCCCAGTTGAGGCCGCTGAGTGATGTGTTGATACCGATCGCTGTATTGACCAGTCCGTTAGTATTTACGTTTAGTACGTTTGATACTTCAGTAAAAACTTGAGTACCTGAAGCAGAACCATCAAGGATAGTAAAGCGGAATTTGACCGGAGTAGCAGCTGCGAGAGGCACGCCTAATGCGTTTCTCACCACCGCCTGATAGTTGATATATTGTGGCACTTGCGCCGTCAGCCCCAGTGTGATGAACACTGCGAGGGCTGTAAATAAATTTTTCATTGCCTTCATGTTTAAGATGTGTTGTTTAATGGTATTTAGGGTTTAATAATTACTTGAAAAAAGAGGAAGGCTTTCCACCTGTGAATTTGCATTCACACTAGATACTTCCCGTCATAGCCTTCGGCTATGATTAGTTGATGACCTGGAATTTTTTGCTGAGGATGATTTCCTTGCCCGAAGATTGGGTAAGCTTTACGCTCAGGACATAGTTGCCTGCTGCATAAGAAGAGCAATCAAAACTATGGACCAGTTTGCCTGAGTCATAGTTTTCATTAAGTGAATATCCCAGCTTCTGACCTACGATGTCATACAAGCTAACTTCCACTTTGCCGGTTTCTGCAAACTCATACCCAAACCAAAGGGTAGCTTGAGTAGGATTAGGATAAACGCTGAACGATCCGTTAGCTTCTTTCTCGATATCGAGCAGTCCGTTCACGATATCATTAGGCTGTTGGAAACCCTGTGTGAGGATAGTATTAGTTTGTGAAAGTGTCTGGATCACCGGCTCTCCTACTGTAGAGGAAAGGCTGGTGCCCCCTACTACTGAATAGCTGCCTGCACTTGCGATGACAGTTGGAGAAAGTGATTGAGCTTTTGATACAGTGATTGCGGCCAAAAGCACGATTGCGAGTATTGATTTCTTCATGATATGTTGGTTGTGGTTTAGAGCGATAAATTTAGGTAATGTTGCCAAATATAGCAAATATACTTTTCCTCAATACAGCATACGCGTTTTTATAGTGCCTTTTACCCCTCTCAGCAAGTCAAATGCCTCATTTGATAGACGTGTGTCTATATCCAGAACGACGTAACCTATGCTATCATTCGTTTTCAGATATTGTCCCAGAATGTTAATGCCATGAGAGGACAGTTTTGAGTTGATCTCTCCCAAAACTCCAGGTATATTGCTGTGAATGTGTAAGATACGGTGGGTTTTTGCCTGTAGGGGGAGATTGAGCTGAGGAACGGTATGAGAGCCGTTTGTGGAGCCTTTTTCCAGATAATTTAACAATTTGGATGTCACATCGAGGCCGATATTGAGCTGCGCCTCCTCTGTAGAGCCACCGATATGTGGGGTCAAAAGGACGTTTGGCAGGTTTTGGAGGACAGAATAAAATTTCTCACCATTCTTCTCAGGCTCCTCGGGGAAAACGTCAATAGCCGCTCCTGAAACTATCCCGCTCTTTATAGATGCCTTCAGTGCATCAAGATCGACCACATCCCCCCGGCTATAATTGATCAGGATGGTGCCCTTATTCAAATACGATAGGGTCTGTTCATTAATAATATTGCGGGTGGAAGAATCGCTCGGTACGTGAAGCGTCACTATATCTGCCTTTTTTAATAATTCGCGGAGCGAACGCACCTGGCGGGCATTGCCATGCGGCAGTTTAGGCTCCATGTCATAATATATCACGTCCATACCCAGGGCCTCAGACATCACGGATACCTGCGAGCCGATATTACCATAGCCTACGATAGCCATTGTTTTGCCGCGCAGCTCGTAGCTGCCTTTTGCTTCTTTCTGCCATGTACCCTCATGCGCTGCTTTATTTTTATCAAGTATCCGCCTGATGAGCATAATAGATGAACCGATGACCAACTCCGCCACTGAGCGCGTATTGGAGAATGGTGCATTGAATACGGCTATCCCTTTGAGTGTAGCGGCGGCGATATCGACCTGATTGATCCCGATACAATAACAACCTATGGCGAGCAACTTATCTGCTTTTGCCAATACTTTCTCTGTGACTTGTGTCTTGGAGCGTATACCGAGCAGGTGCACCCCTTTGATCTCGTTCATGAGATCTTTCTCGCTGACAGCTCCTGATAGCTTTTTGATGGTCGCATATCCGGCGTCTTTCATTTCTTCTACTGCTGCATCGCTGATATTTTCGAGTAGCAGTATTTTTATCTTGTCTTTAGGGTAAGAAGTTGTCTTTGTCTTTTGAGTCATTTTCTAATTATTTATTCCATAATAGCCTTGATACGCGTATACGGGACACGGATCAACACGGATTTACGGATTTAATACTTTTCTTAAAAGCGGTTTTTTATCATTGGTAAAAAGAAATCGCTCAATTTGGGGCTTTTCACCGAAATTCAGCAACAATCCCACTTCCATTTCTGTTGCTTTTAAATAATTTATTGTTTGCTTCTTATGGGCTATAGCAAGCACCTCAACAGACTTTAATTCTATTAGTATTATATCATCTATTATCAGATCACAACAATACTCCCCGATTAACTCTCCTAAGTAATATACCTTAATCGGCGATTGCCTTTTGACGGAAAAACCTCTTTTGGTTAATTCTATTGCTAAAGCTGTTTCATAAAGTCTCTCCAGAAATCCATATCCCAAAGCATTATAAACATCATAAAAGGCTTTAATGATCTTTTCTGTCTTTTCCTGATGTAATAGTGCCATTTAATAAAATTTAATCCCGTCTGATCTGTGTTATCCGTGTCCCGTTTGTCCTAACAAGAATCAATTATAGATCCGCTATCCGTTTTCTTGTTTCTAAAAATTCTGCCCATACCTCCCGCACTATATCTCCCGCCGGAATAATATTATGAACGGCAGCACCTATCTGACCGATCTCCAATTCACCTTCCGCCATATCTCCTTCAAACATGCCTTTCTTGGCACGTGCCCTGCCGAGTATCTGCATCAGTGCACTGGCATCTGCGCCTGCATCTTCTGCCTGTTGTATCTGTTTGTAAAATTCATTTTTGATCAATCGCACGGGCACGACTTTCTTCATCGATACCTTTGTATCGCCTTCTTTGAGATGGCTCACTTTATCTTTGAAATTGGGATGGGCCGATGACTCTTCGCTGCATACAAACCGTGTTCCCATCTGTATCCCATCTGCTCCCAGAGCCATCGCTGCCAGCATGGCTTTGCCGGAGGCAATACCGCCTGCCGCTATCAAGGGAAGTTTCACTGCCTCCCTGACGGATGGTATGAGGCAAAGTGTTGTTGTTTCTTCACGACCATTATGACCACCCGCTTCGAAGCCTTCTGCTACTATAGCATCGACTCCTGCGTCTTCGCATTTCTTAGCAAGTATAGAGCTCGCGGTCACGTGAATGACCTTGATGCCCTTCTCCTGTAATATTTTAGTCCAGACCTTGGGCGACCCGGCAGAGGTGCAAACGATCTCCACTCCCTCGTCCATGATGATCTGCATGTGCTTATCCAGATCGGGATAGAGCAAAGGCACATTTACCACAAAGGGTTTGTCGGTCGCTACCTTGCATTTCCTGATATGATCGCGGAGTACATCGGGGTACATAGAGCCCGCGCCTATCTGGCCTAGTGCCCCCGCATTGCTCACCGCCGCTGCTAGTCTCCAGCCGCTGCACCATATCATCCCCGCCTGTATGATGGGATATTCTATTCCAAAAAGTTTTGTGATCCTGTTTTCCATTCTTATGATTAATGACTCTCTCCGCGCAGGTCTATCTCTGTGTTATCACCTATATTGAGGCTTTGGCTATTGCCCTTTATGGTGGTATCACTTCCTATGAGGGAGCTGTGCAGGGTTACATTCTCCAATCTGGAGAAACTGCCGATCACGGAGTTTTTGATGAGGCAATTGTTGATCTCTGAGTTTTCCCCGATCGTGACATAGGGACCTATGACCGAGTTTTTGATCTTAGCGCCATTGGAGATATGATATGGAGAGATAAAAATTGTGTTGTCTTTGACACAGTTATCACAGCTCCTGTCGCCGTTCTTCCTTAGCAGGATGCTATTGGTTTCGAGCAGGATGTCCTTTTTGCCCACATCAAACCAGTGCTCGACCTTGTAACTTTTAAATTTCACTCCCTCGTTGATCATCTTCTGCAGGCCATTGGTCAGGTAGTATTCATTATCCGTGCGCTCATTGTTTTTTACATTGCCTTCCAAAGCATGAAATAGCGCCTTTGTATCACGGATAAAATAAAACCCAACTAAGGCCATATTAGACTTAGGTATGAGCGGTTTCTCCACCAGGTTCTTTATAAATCCCTCGCTATCCAGTTCTGCTACACCAAATGCGCGCGGGTCTTCGACCTTTTTGATACAAAGCGTGGAATATTCAGATGATAAAATAGCTTTGAAATCCGCATCGAGGATAGTATCTCCCAGCTGAATGATAAGCGGCTTATCAAGGTCCACCTGGTCCTTGGCAGTCCATATGGCGTGACCGAGGCCGCTACGCTCCTCCTGTGTGACAAAGCTGACCTTGAGTATCGGATAGTTTTTCTCTACATATTCCCTGATCTTCTCGCCGAGATAGCCGATCACAAAGACAAAGTCAGTGATCCCGTTCTCAATGAGATTTTCGATGATATAGGAGAGAATAGGTTTGCCGGCGACAGAGATGAGGACTTTGGGCTGTGTATAGGTCAGAGGCCTCAGTCGCGTTCCCGCTCCTGCTACCGGAATAATAGCTTGCATGATAATTCGGTTTGGAGGCTAAAATTAAGATTTTACTTTTGGCATTGAAATAAATAAAATCCCCATGCAAAGAGATACCGCTATTTTTGACCTGATAGGAAAGGAACTTCACCGCCAACGCGAAGGAATCGAGCTGATAGCCTCAGAAAACTTCACTTCGGCGCAGGTCATAGAGGCTATGGGCAGCTGCCTGACCAATAAATATGCAGAAGGCCTCCCCGGCAAGCGCTACTACGGCGGCTGCGAAATAGTCGATCAGGTGGAAACGCTGGCTATCGAGCGGATCAAAAAGCTATTCGGTGCTGTATGGGCAAACGTGCAGCCACACTCAGGTGCGCAGGCCAACGCCGCCGTGATGCTGGCATGCCTCAAGCCGGGTGATAAGCTTCTCGGATTTAATCTCTCCCACGGGGGACACCTCTCCCACGGCTCACCGGTCAACCTCTCGGGCAAGATATACCAGCCGTTCCATTATAACGTAGAACAGGAAACTGGCCGTGTCGATATGAACAAGGTCCGCGAGATCGCAATAAAGGAGCGCCCAAAGCTGATTATCTGCGGAGCATCTGCTTATTCACGTGATTGGGATTACGCCACATTCCGCGCTATCGCAGATGAGGTGGGTGCTGTGCTTCTCGCTGATATCGCACATCCTGCGGGACTTATCGCTGCAAAACTACTCAACGACCCTATCCCCCATTGCCATATTATCACCACGACTACGCACAAGACCCTCCGTGGACCGCGTGGAGGACTTATCATGATCGGCAAGGATGGAGAAAATCCATTTGGAGAAAAAACACTGAAGGGGGAATTGAAATCGCTATCTGCTGTATTAGACGCCGCCGTATTTCCGGGTACGCAAGGAGGACCGCTGGAGCATGTCATCGCTGCAAAAGCAGTGGCATTCGGTGAAGCACTGACGGATGAGTTCGTAGCCTATCAGGTACAGGTAAAAAAGAATGCCCATGCCCTGGCAGAAGCCATGACAGCAAAAGACTACAAGATCATCTCAGGTGGCACGGATAATCACATGATGCTGATAGACCTCCGCAATAAAAACATTTCAGGCAAACAAGCCGAGAACGCTTTGGTCAAAGCCGACATTACAGCCAATAAGAATATGGTACCATATGACGACAAGTCGCCTTTCGTCACATCAGGTATCCGCCTCGGCACCCCCGCGATCACTACCCGCGGCATGAAAGAAAAAGATATGGCCCAGATCGCCGCATGGATAGACCGCCTCGTGGTGGATATCGAAAACGAAGGAACCATTGCCAAAGTAAAAGGCGAGGTAAATGAGTATATGAAGCAGTTCCCGCTGTATGAGAAATAAATAATGCCTAATCTGTATATAATAGCGGGATGTAATGGCGCGGGTAAGACAACTGCGAGCAACACCATACTGCCTGATATACTTGACTGCAAAGAGTTTGTCAATGCAGATAATATAGCTTTCGGGATATCTCCTTTCAATCCCGAAAGCGTTGCGTTTGAAGCGGGCCGCGTAATGCTCCTGCGGATAAACCAATTATTGGAAGAAGGTCAGGATTTCGCCTTTGAGACGACTTTGTCTACACGCAGTTATGTTTCTTTTATTCATAAAGCTAAGAGTTTGGGGTATGATGTAACCTTAGTTTATATCTGGCTTAATTCTACCGATGTCGCGAAAGAGAGGGTAGCTATCAGAGTATCAAAAGGTGGCCATAATGTTCCAGTAGATATAATCGAAAGGCGCTATTACAGGGGACTTGACAACTTATTCAAACTCTTCATGCCGATATGTGATGTTTGGATTGTAGGCGATAATTCAGATCAGGATATACAACTGATAGCCCGTGGAGGTTTAGACCTTGATTTAGACATAAAAAATGACGATATTTGGAATGAAATTAAAAGCAGATCCAATGGCGGTTAAGCATAAAAGCATTGAATTGGCAGACAAGATATTTGCGGGTATGCAAAAGGCGATCCGCAATCTCTACGAGAAAAGTGCTGCTAATAATGAATTGATGGTCATCAGTGTAAATGGTGAAGTCAAACATTTACCAGCCAAAGAGCTCCTCGCTAAAATGAACGCTCCCAAATAAGATTTGCTAATTTCGGCTGGTTCATTCTCAATTTTTCAAATCTCCGAATTAGCACATTCATTGTCCTCCCAGATCACATATGTAGAGATACTGCTGCCGCTCGCGCTGCCACGGAACTATACCTATACAGTACCGTTTGATCTGGTGCCGTTTATCAGCGTGGGGCACCGTATCATAGTGCAGTTCGGCAAAAACAAATTCTACACAGCTATAGTTAAACGGATACATCATGAGAAGCCTGCCTTTGAGCCAAAACTGATCGAATCCCTGGCAGACGAACATCCAATTGTAACTGAGAAACAACTCAAACTCTGGAAATGGATGTCGGAATATTACCTCTGCACAGAAGGCGAAGTAATGCAGGCGGCCTTGCCTGCCGGGCTCAAACTATCGAGCGAGACGAAAATCATAATCAATGAATTTTACGAAGGGGGATATGATAGCCTGAACAATGAGGAATTCCTGATCGTGCAGGTACTCCGTCAGCAGCGCGAGATCACCGTACCGCAGGTACAGGACCTGCTGCAAAAACGGAATGTCTATCCATACCTGCGGACACTATTTAATATTGGCATCGCATTGTCATCCGAAGAGGTGATAGAAAAGTTTACGCCGAAGACGTAGACCTATATCAACCTGGATGAGGCATACCAGGATGAGACGAACCTGCGTCAACTGCACAATGACCTGGATCGCGCCCCCAAGCAGCAGCAGATATTGCTGGCTTTCACGCAACTCAATCAGAAGAACAAGTTTGTCAAAAAGAATGAGCTGATAGCACTCAGTAAAAGTGACGCGGGGACACTGAAAAGGTTGGTTGATAAAAAAATATTCCTGGAATATAAGGTAGAAGTATCCCGCCTGGGCAATTTCCATGAAGACGATATAAATACAGCGAACCTCAGTGAGGACCAGCAGCGGGCTATCGCTGAGATAGATGAGCACTTCAAAGATAAATCGGCAGTGCTGCTGCATGGCGTGACATCGAGCGGTAAGACTCAAGTCTACATAGAGAAAATGGCCGAGGTGATCCGCGAAGGCAGGCAGGTGCTGTACATGCTGCCTGAGATAGCCCTGACCGCCCAGATCATCAACAGGCTCCGGAAATACTTTGGCAATCAGATAGGGATATATCACTCTAAGTTCAATCAGAATGAGCGGGTGGAGATATGGAATAAGGTGCTGAATGGTGAATACAAATTAATAGTCTCCGCGCGCTCAGGATTGTTTCTTCCTTTCAAAGATCTCGGTCTCGTGATCGTGGACGAAGAGCATGATAACTCTTTCAAACAAATGGACCCCAGCCCGAGGTACAATGCGCGGGATAGTTCCATTGTTTTGGCTAAACACTTTGATGCGAAAGCGATACTTGGTTCGGCGACACCATCGCTGGAATCATACCAGAATGCAGAGAAGGGTAAGTATGGCCTAGTGGAAATGTTCAAGCGATATGGTGATGTAGCCATGCCGGAGATACTCGTGGAGGATACCAAGCGCGAACGCAAGCGGATGACGATGCATCATTCGTTTACCCAGACCCTCACTGTCGCAGTGCAGGAAGTGCTGGCCAATAAGGAACAGGCGATACTCTTTATCAATCGCCGGGGATTCTCGCAGTACCAGACCTGCCGAACATGTGGCTTTGTATACAAATGCCGCAACTGTGATGTGAGCATGACCTTTCACAAATACCAGAACAAACTGGTATGCCACTATTGCGGCTATGCAGAGCCAGTGGAGCGCGCATGCAAATCATGCGGCACGATAGACCTCGACATCGTAGGCATGGGCACAGAGAAAATAGAAGAGGAAATCGCCGAATTATTTCCCGAAGCGAAAGTAGGACGACTAGATCTCGACACTACACGTTCCAAGCACGGGCATAGCACCGTGATATCTTCATTCGAAAACAGGGAAATAGATATACTCGTGGGAACGCAAATGGTGACGAAGGGACTCGACTTCGAGCATGTGAACCTTGTGGGGATCGTGAATGCAGACCATGCATTGTTCTTCCCCGGATTCAGAGCTAATGAAAGAGCGTTTCAGGTCATGATGCAGGTTGGCGGCAGAGCGGGCAGGAAACAAAAACGAGGCAAAGTCATCATTCAAACAAGCAACCCGCAGCATCGCGTCATTACGCAGGTGGTCGCACATGACTTTGACACATTTTATAAAATGGAAATGCAGGAGCGCCAGCAGTTCAACTATCCGCCGTTCTCGCGGATGGTGCATATCACCCTACGGCATAAAGATGTCGCCATGGTGGAGAAAGGCGCTCTATATCTCACAAATCACCTTCGAAAAACCAAAGTGGGGGAGATACTAGGGCCGACAGTACCGCCTATATCTAAGGTTAGGAACTATTATCTCCGCGAGATCCTTATTAAGACCAATATCAATACACCGGACCTTGTCACTTTCAAACGAGCGATCAAAGAATGTATTGATATGCTAAAGGGTGAAAAAGACCTGAAGAGTGTTTTCCTCAGTGTGGATGTAGATCCGTAATTAGATACTGGATACTAGTTGCTTGATACTGGTAAATACATTAAGCCTCTGCTATTACTTTTAACTCTATCGCAATAGGTGATGGCAAAGAAGTGATCTCTACTGTAGTGCGGCAAGGCTGGTTTTCTTTGAAGTATTCCGCGTAAATGCGATTGTAGGTCTGGAAGTCGCGCTTCATATTGGTCAGGAATACAGTGACGTCGACTATTTTATCCCAGGAGCTTCCGGCTTCTTCCAGCGCCGTCTTTACATTTTTGAAAACAGAGTGCACCTGCACCTCAAAGTCAAAGCTTTTATAATTGCCATACTTGTCCAACTCCAGGCCGGGGATATTGTCGCTGCCTGCTTCACGAGGGCCCATACCACTGACGAAGATCAGTCCTCCTGCTTTGCGGGTCATCGGGTAGAGGCCCATTGGTTTTGGTAAGTTGCTCATAGTAGACTATAGATATTAGACGTTAGACAATAGATAAATACAACTAATACTTAATACAGACGTTTTTGGCTTCGGTGAAAAAGCGCATGGCTTCCCAGCCGCCCTCCCGGCCCACGCCGGATGCTTTGACCCCGCCAAATGGTGTACGCAAATCCCGGAGTAGCCAGCAGTTTATCCAGACGATACCTGCTTCTATTTTCTCTGCTATTCGATGCGCGCGCTTGAGGTCATTAGTCCAGACAGAGGAAGCCAGGCCGTACTTTACAGAATTTGCCATTGTGAGTACTTCGGCCTCTGAATCAAATGGCGTAAGTGTAACTACTGGTCCGAATATCTCTTCCTGATTGGTACGGCACAGGTAGTCGAGGCCCTCGATGACAGTGGGCTCCAGAAAATATCCATCGGCACATCTGCCACCTACTTGTACTTCTTCGCCTCCTGTGAGTATAGTGCCCCCCTCCTCTTTTGCTAATTGAATATAAGATTGGATTTTCTGCTTATGCTGTGCAGAGACAATAGCTCCCAGATTTGAATGATCGTCATTTGGATCGCCTACGCGAAGACTCTTTACTCTTTCTACGAAAGCTGTTTTAAATTTATCATAAATGCTGCGCTCAATAAATATACGCGACCCGCAGAGACATATCTCCCCCTGATTGCTAAAGGAAGACGTGACAACATGCCTGACGGTATCATCGAAATCACAATCGGCGAACACGATCGTCGGGTTTTTGCCGCCGAGTTCTAGTGATAGTTTCTTGAACATTGGCGCTGCTGTGGCTGCGATGCGCTTGCCCGTTTCAGTACCACCCGTGAATGATATGGCCTTGATCTCCGGATGCTCTACGATGGTCTGGCCCACCTTGCTGCCCAGGCCGTGAACGATATTCAGCACTCCAGCCGGTAGTCCTGCTTCTATGCAAACCTGCGATAGCAGATAGGCAGTATACGGTGTGATCTCGCTCGGTTTTGATACGACACAGTTGCCGGTAGCCAGCGCAGGAGCTATTTTCCAGGTGAAAAGATAGATGGGTAGATTCCACGGAGAGATGCAACCCACGACACCTATTGGCTGGCGGAGGGTATAATTCACCGCCATGCCGGGCATTTGGTGGGATTCCGATGCGAAATGCTGCAAGGCAGATGCATAGAAGCGGAAATTGGAGACTGCTCTTGGGATATCCACGGCGCGGGCCAGTTTTAATGGTTTGCCATTGTCCTTTGACTCCGCAGCGACGAACTCATCCATCCGCTTCTCGATGCCATCGGCAATTTTCATGAGCATCATCATGCGGTCTTCGAGTGGCGTCGTACTCCATGCGGGGAAAGCTGCATTGGCTGCTGCGACGGCCTGCTCCACATCCAGCACATCCGAATCCGGGATATGGCTATACACCTTGCCAGTGGCGGGTTCGTAATTATCCAGCCAGCTATCTACTAGCGGCTTTTGGAGTTTACCGCCTATATAATTTAGTATCTGTTCCATGATCTGGTAGTAAAACTAACATATTCCTCAAACTCAAAACAGCGGCTTATCTATATTTTTTATCTTCGCCCTGTATGCAAGAGATTTTTGACAAAGCAAATGCCGTACTCGCGGCGATCAATGACACTAAACCGGCCTCAGCAGAGGAGCTGGAGGCATTCCGCATTAAATACTTGGGAAGCAAGAACGTCCTGAAAGAAATATTCGGGCAAATCGGTAAAATCTCTCCAGATAGGAAAAAGGAATTTGGACAGTTAATGAATTCTATAAACGCGCGTGCGGAGGAAGTCCTTGAGATCGCAAGACTAAAGTTGGTTATGGCCAACATACCCTCCTTGGAGGAGGTTTCTGACCTGACGGCTCCGGGCTATTCGTTGCCTTTAGGCTCTCGCCATCCGATCTCTATCGTCAAGAATAAGATGATCGACATCTTTGCAAGGATAGGATTTACCGTGGCCGAAGGACCGGAAATAGAAGACGACTGGCATAATTTTACTGCGCTAGGTACTCCTCAGGATCACCCTGCCCGCGATATGCAGGATACATTCTTCCTCACAGAAGATAAGCAATGGATGCTCCGTACGCAGACCTCCTCTGTACAGATACGCATGATGGAGACGCAAAAACCGCCGCTGCGCATGATCATGCCAGGCCGTGTCTTCCGCAATGAGACGATCAGCGCACGGGCGCACTGCACTTTCCATCAGGTGGAAGGATTATATATAGATGAAAATGTTTCTTTTGCCGATCTCAAGCAGACCATGTTCTATTTCGCGCAGGAGATGTTCGGCAGAGATACGCAAATACGTTTCAGGCCTTCATTCTTCCCATTCACAGAACCTAGCGCTGAGATGGATATTTCCTGCTTCATCTGCGGTGGTCCCGGCTGTGCTGTTTGCAAACATAGCGGCTGGGTGGAGATAGGCGGCTGCGGCATGGTAGACCCACTGGTAATGGAGAACTGCAAACTAGATCCGGTGAAATACAGCGGCTTTGCTTTCGGTATGGGTATAGAGCGCATCACGATGCTGAAATACCAGATCAATGACCTGCGCTTATTCTTCGAGAATGATGTGAGATTGTTGAAGCAGTTTGAATCGGCTCTATAATACAAGTATCACAGAGGGCACGGAGATTATAAGCTTCAGCGACAAATAGTTGAGCTCACAGAGAAATACAAATTATTGTCCGTTATTCTGCTTCTAATCTGATCCTCACACCATGAATATTTACGATAGAAAAATGGACGATATAATACAGCTCATTCGGGACTACCAAAATACCGTCGAATACGTTATCTCTATTTTCAAACAAAAATTCGATAGTACTGATCTACTAGAGGATTGGTATACTCGGAAATATCCGCAGGTCGGTTCTATCCCTGAGTTTGGAATTACTCGCTACGCCTTCCATGGAATAGGCCTGGCCGTCAGCATGAAAAACAAATATGTGGATTTTGATTTCGCCGATTTGCCGGAGCGAAGACATGACGGCTTTGATCTCTGGAGATTAAAAGGATTTGTGAAAAACAATGATCCTAGAAAATATGGAAAGTATTTGGATGATAAAAAGCTTGAAAATGATTTTAACCTCTTAATAGAACAGGGAGTCATTAAGAATCCTAAGCTTAAAAATTTCACAAGCTTGTACTTTTTCACAGAAAGTATTTCCGCGTAAAGTCGCTGGCAGAAATAACTAATCTGCCTCCAGCCTGAAACCTACTCCATGAATATTAACGATATTCACAGAGGTGTCGTGATGGAAGTATTTGCGTAAGCGGGTGATAAAGACATCCATGCTACGGCCTTTGAAGTAATCATTTTCTCCCCAGAGTGCTATTAAGATTTCTTCCCTTGTTACGGTTTTGTTTCGATTGAGATATAGGTAAGTGAGCAGGTCTGCTTCTTTTTTAGTGACTACAGTGTTCTCACTTTTATAACGTAGCGTGAAGGTATTATTGTCAAAAAAGTAATTGCCGAGAGTGAATGTGATAGGCATGTCATCCTGCTTTGTAGTGCGCTTTAGGATGGCTTTGATGCGCAGTGTCAGTTCTTCTATACTAAAAGGTTTGGTAAGATAATCATCCCCGCCGGCTTCAAATCCCCTGATACGGTCCTCTTGCATGTTTTTTGCGGTAAGGAAAAGTATCGGCGTTTGATTGCGCTGCTGACGTATCTGCTTTGACACTGAGAAGCCATCCATACCGGGCAGCATCACGTCGAGCAGCACGATATCATATTTATGAGCTGATATCGCTTTGAGCGCGCCATTTCCATCCGGCATGTGGCAGACATCATAGTCCTTATTGATCAGCGTGTCTTTGACCACAAAGGCGAGATTGACATCATCTTCTACGAGGAGTATTTTGTGTTTCATGCGGATGGTCTAGGTATTGAATACTACGGAGAAATGACTGCCTGCACCAGGGTCACTCATGACCCTGATCTCACCATGCAAGCGCTTGAGAATAGTTCTGACATAATAGAGACCCAGACCAAAGCCGCGAACGTTGTGTACATTTCCTGTGGAGACCCGATAGAAGCGCTTGAATATATTCTTCTGCTCTTCCTTCCTTATGCCAAGCCCATTGTCCCTGACGGAAATAGTGATATGGTGCTTATCGGCTATCGTCCTCACTTCGATCATGGGAACACCATCGCAATACTTCAGTGCGTTATCCAGCAGGTTGTATATGATATTTGAGAAATGGAACTCGTCGGTCATGAGCATGGGTTCATCGACAGATAAAGAGAGATTGATGGTAGCGCCTTTCTGCGTGAGCAGCGGCGAAAGGTTTTCTACCAATTGGCGGATCGTATCATTGACGTTGACCGGCTTGATGTCTAGTTTGTCGCGGTCGGACATAAGGCCAGCCTGAAGTATACGCTCTGTATGTTCGCGCAGACGGTCGCTTTCCTGCCTGATGATGCCGGCATACAGCTGGATACGCTCAGGTGAGTTCTGTATCGCCGGATTTTGCAGCGCCTCGGCGGAAAGGCCGATGGTAGATACGGGCGTTTTAAACTCATGGGTGATGTTATTGACAAAGTCCTTTTGTATCTCAGAAAGGCGCTTCTGGCGCAGTACGATATATACTGCTCCGCAGAAAATAAGGATCAATACCAGAATGGCTGCAGAAGATAATATCCACGTATTCATCGTGCCGCTGGCCAGAGCCACTGAGGGAAAGTATACGCCGAAGTAATAGCTATTCTGATCGATGCCGGGGAATTTGTAATGCACGGTCTTGTCGCCATTGCATTTGTCCGAAGCGCAGACATATCCGCCATAGTGGATGTGATCTACAGAGCAGTCGTAAATGCCATATTCGAAATCGCTATTGATGTCATTACGCTTGAACTCACGCTTGATATATTCTTCCAGTATAGTGGGATCAATCGTAGTCGGTATATCTACTACGTAATAGTTCGACGCCAAACGGCGAACGGGATTGATGGTATTGTTGTCGAGTTTGTAAAGTTCGTTGATGCGCGTATTGACGACACGCAGTGAAGCAGAGACCCTGCGCTGGAAATCACTCTCCGATAGCTGCCATGCTTTGCGAAGCCAATAGCCCTGCATCACTATGATCGATGATAGTACTATAGTGGAGAAAATGAGAAAAATGCGTAGAGATCTATTGCTCATGATACAAAGGTACGGCGATAAGTATGTGGTGATACAGCGTTAACATTTCATTAGGAAAATATTACACAGCCTTTAACAGGCTTTAGCATTTGGTAGCCCTAGGTTTGCAGTATTCTATCACATCAAAAACAACAAAATGAAAAACACATTGCTCATGATCGCTACGATCCTTACACTGGCAGCCTTTGCTCAGGAGCCTGTCCGTAATCAAACACAGCTAACAAACACTGATGGCAAAGCACATATCAAATTTGAAACACAGACCATCGACTTCGGCAAGATCAAAAAAGATGTACCGGCCGAGAAAAATTTCCCTTTCACCAATACAGGGACAGCTCCGCTGATCATCACCGGCGCGCATCAGTCATGCGGCTGTACCACACCTCATACACCCAAGGAAGCGATACTGCCCGGTGCGAAGAATGTAATAGGAGCAGGCTTTAATGCTCATAATATGGGGCCATTCACTAAGACTATCACAGTTAGTACCAATGCTGAGGAAAACAATATTGTCCTGACGATAAAGGGAGAAGTGATTGAATAAAAGCTCCACTAGCTTTCACCAAATTATTTACAGGCCCTTTGCGGGCCTGTTTTGTTTTTTAGCTTTGTGGAAAATACAATGTGAGGTTAAAGCTCTGCCTAATTTCTGCCTTATTGCTCTCCTTAGCGATATCTGCTAATGCACAGAATAATGAGCCCTGGTACCACAGCACCACGATCTACCAGATATACCCTCGCTCCTATTATGATAGCAATGGCGATGGTATAGGCGACCTGCCGGGCATTATCCAGAAGCTCGACTATATCAAGTCGCTTGGCTATGAGACGATCTGGCTCTCTCCTTTTTATAAAAGTCCCCAGGTGGATTTCGGTTATGACATCTCAGACTATACAGATATAGCTCCCGAATATGGCACATTGGCGGATGCACAAAAACTCATCGACGAAACGCACAAGCACGGTATGAAGATCGTGTTTGATATGGTGATGAACCATACTTCAGATCAACATCCGTGGTTTAAAGAGTCGATGAGTTCGCGAACCAACCCAAAAGCTGACTGGTATATCTGGGCTGACAAACCCAATCACTGGAGCAGCCAGATACGCGGAACGGGCTGGCACTATTGTAAAGAGCGGAATCAATACTTCTGGGCGAGCTTCCTGCCATTCCAACCGGACCTGAATTACCGCAATCCTGCAGTAAAGAAAGCCATGTTCGATGCCTGCCGATTCTGGCTGGCAAAGGGTGTGGATGGATTCCGCCTGGATATGATCAACTCAATCTACAAGGATTCCCTGCTGAGAAATAACACTGCGTCGCGCAGGGCTGTAGCCCGCAGTCCGGAAACCAAGAAATACCGCTCGACCATAAAAGGCTCACTAAATCAACCCGAGACCTTTGAATTTGCGAAAGAGCTCCGCGCTGTGTGCGATTCGTTTGGAGATCGTATGTTACTGGGTGAGGTTTATGGAACACATCCTGTAGTAAAGGAGTTTCTCGGAGGGCAAAAGAATAATGGGCTTGGCTTGGTCTTCAATTTCGAAATGCTGCGATTTCATTATAATGCGAAATATTTTAGCAAGCTGGTCGCAAATCTGGAAAAGGACTTTCCCGCACCATATTCTCCGGTATATGTTTTCAGCAATCACGATAGGCGCCGAAGCATGAAGCGGCTAAAGGATGATATGGCTAGGGCTAAATTGCTGCATGTGTTTCAGCTGACTACGCGTGGTGTATCCTGTATGTATTATGGTGAGGAGATCGGTATGAGTGACCTGCAGATACCGTATAAGGATGCCCTTGATCCTATCGGACAAAAATACAAGAAGGTGCCGCGCTGGTTGTCCGAGTTGTTTGATGAAACGCTGAACCGCGATGACCTGCGCACACCGATGCAGTGGGACAACTCCGCCAATGCCGGCTTCTCGACCTCTGCTAAAACATGGCTGCCAGTGAATCCCAACTACATGCAGATAAACGCCAAAACAGAAGTAAAAGATGAAAATTCATTGCTATTGGAAATACAGGCGCTGCTACTCCTGCATAAGCGAAATAAAGTATTGCATGATGGTTCGCTGGAATTAATACCTAAACAACCACATGGGGTCCTGGCCTATAAAAGGAAACTAAACGATCAGGAAGTGATCGTAATCCTGAACTTTAGTAAAAAGCCTAAAGAGGTAAAACTATCCGGAACCCCAAATAGCCTGTACCAGATCCATAAGACGGATAAATATGACGCCGGAACGGTGCATTTGAGTGCACTGGGAGCGATGATACTAGGGAAGTAGCGTTCCGTTTCTACTGCTCAGGTCGCTCCTGACGGAGCTATGAAATTATGTGTTCAATTTCCTGCAAACAGCTCGCTCCTATAGAGCTTTTATGCTCTGACCTAAAATTTGTAATTATGCAGGCGCTAATACGTCTAAAGCAATCTAAAATACCACAACATGGCTACAGGTTTTTTCAAAGTACCGACTCCGCATAATGAACCCGTCAAAACATATGCCCCTGGCTCTGCAGAGCGCAAAGAACTAAAAGATAAACTGGCAGAAATGCGTGCTGAGGTGCGCGATATACCGATGTTCATCGGAGATAAAGAAGTGCGTGATGGCAAGAAAATAGAATTGCGCCCGCCGCATGACCACAAGCACCTGTTAGGGCATTTCTACAAAAGTGACAAGGCCCACGTGACAATGGCGATAGAAGCGGCACTGGCCGTGAGGGAAAAATGGCAAAACCTGACCTGGGAGCACAGAGCATCGATCTTCCTGCGCGCGGCAGACCTGATAGCCGGGCCATACAGGGCAGAACTCAATGCAGCGACCATGCTGGGCCAATCTAAAAATGCATATCAGGCAGAGATAGATTCCGCTTGCGAGATCATAGACTTCCTCCGGTTTAACGTGAAATACATGACGGAGATATATTCCATACAGCCGGACTCCAATCCGGGTATGTGGAACAGACTTGAGTGGAGGCCGCTGGAGGGATTCGTTTATGCGCTTACGCCATTCAATTTTACCGCGATAGCGGGTAACCTGCCATCATCCTGTGCTCTGATGGGCAATGTAGTCGTGTGGAAACCGAGCAATACGCAAGTGTATGCCGCGCATGTGCTGATGAAAGTTTTCCGCGCAGCGGGTGTACCGGCTGGTGTCATAAACCTGATCTATCCGTCAGGGCCGGATGCAGCAGATGTGATATTCAAGCATCATGAGTTTGCGGGGATACACTTCACCGGTTCGACAGGAGTATTTCAGGATATATGGAAGGCTATCGGCAATAATATACATCTCTACAAATCATATCCGCGTATCGTGGGCGAAACGGGCGGAAAGGATTTCGTGCTTGCGCACAAATCCGCTGATCCGCATGTGATCTCTGTGGCCCTTTCGCGTGGCGCTTTCGAATATCAAGGGCAGAAATGTTCTGCTGCATCACGTGCATACGTTCCTAAAAGCCTCTGGCCCGAAGTATTAAAGCTAATGACCGCTGACCATAAGACTATGAAGATGGGTCCTGTGGAGGATTTCACCAACTTCATCAATGCCGTGATAGATGAAAAGTCTTTTGATAAACTGGCAGGCGCGATAGAGGAGGCGAAGGCAAGCAAGGATGCAGAAATAGTCCTCGGTGGAAAGTATGACAAGTCAAAGGGCTACTTCATAGAGCCCACGGTGATACTCGCCAAGGAGCCGATGTACAGCAGTATGACTGAGGAGCTGTTTGGGCCAGTGCTATCGGTATATGTATATGATGACGACAAATTTGAAGAGACCATCAAGATCGTGGATAGCACCTCTATCTATGCCCTCACCGGCTCTATCATCGCACAAGACCGCTATGCAATAGAAATCGCGACACAAAAGCTCAGTAATGCAGCGGGTAATTTCTATATCAATGACAAGCCTACTGGCGCAGTCGTGGGACAGCAACCATTCGGCGGAGCACGCGGGTCAGGTACCAATGACAAGGCAGGCTCTATGATCAACCTTCTCCGCTGGGTACAGCCCAGGACGATCAAGGAAACGCTGGTACCACCGACTGACTACAGGTATCACTTTCTGGCACAAGATTAAACACAGCAAATAGTTCTTATGAAAATAATTCTAGCAGTTTTTTTTGCTTTATTTCTCTCTACGACATCTTTTGCCCAATGCAGTTCCTGTACCATCACTGTCTCGACCACCGATGGAACGAACCATCAGATAGGTATCGGACAGGTCCTATGCGTGACCCCAACAGGTACCCTCACGGGTAGTATATACGTAGGCCCCGGGGGCAAACTTTGCAATCAGGGCCATATCAATGCCAATATAATAGGTGTGGCGGGCGGGGGGCAGTTTGATAACTACAATATAGCACACATGGATACGCTCTACATCGGAGGCGCCAGTGCAATACTGAATAATTACGATACAATGGCTATGAACATATTTTACTGCGGGGAGTCTGCTGTGCTCACCAATAATGGCGAATTAACATGTAATATATACGGAGACACGGCTACCACTTTTATCAATAACGGCAGCTTTAGCACTCATGCAAATATGTATGTCGGGAATACGAGCACCTTTTACAATTACAGACATCTGAATGTGGGTGGGAACTTCTACTGCGGAACGACTGGAAATTTCACTACCAGCTGCATGGTGAATGTACTGGGTGACTGGTACAACTCCGGTACAATAAGCGGACCTGTGACAGGATGCGGAGGATTCACTATCTCGGGTCAATCCTTCAACTCCGGTACTGTAGGGGCCATCGGCCATATAGACCTCTGTGATACGAGTCATCCTGTCAATGGCATAGACGGCAACTCCGGCACTCTGACGGGGGTGACTTTCTGTCAATGCACCGATACCTGTACGGTAGCGCCATCAGGTATCAGGAAGATGAATGAGCGCGAGATCGCTTTTAGTTTGTTTCCCAATCCTGCATCGGATAGATTGCAAATAAAATTCGACAGCGAAATGGAGGCAACTATTACCGTAATGAATACATTGGGTCAAATAATACAGCGATCAATGACGGCGAAAGGAGCAAAGGAAGCAAGCTTGAATACCGCTACCCTAAGCACCGGTCTATATATCGTCACAATCGAAAGCAGGGGTATGCGCACATCCCGCAAAATAGAGATCATCAGGTAAAAGGTGGTTTGCCCTTTTTTAGTTAGAATTGCAACAAATAAATCGCAAGCAGCCCTTCATGCCTCCTTTCCTTATTATTAGTATTGTTTTCTCGGTTTTCTATTGCTGGCTTATCATTTACTTTCTGGTGGGCTGGCTGAAGCTCAAAAAGATAAATGAGATACAAGCCGGCAAACAAGGGCCTCTGCCATTTGTATCTATCATCGTCCCCGTCAGGAATGAATCCGAACATATACAGGACTGCCTCAAAGCTATATTAGCACAGACCTATCCGCAGCAACTATATGAAGTAATAGTCGTCGACGACTACAGCACTGACCCGACCTACAGATTAGCAAGAGAGATAGAATCCGACAATATCACAGTCCTCGACCTGGCCAAATATTTTGGCAATGCTTCGGAGAAAATACCTAATAAAAAGAAGGCGCTCACCATAGGCATAAAGAATGCAAAGGGACAGCTGATCGTCACTACCGATGGTGACTGCCTGATGGGAGAGCAATGGCTGGAGACGATGGTGAGCTTCTATCGCAACCATGACTATAAATTCATCACCGGGCCCGTGATGTTGCGCCCGGCCAAGAACCTGCTGGCCCTATTCCAGCAGATAGATGTGATCAGCATGATAGGGATCACAGGCGGCACGATAGCCAATGGCTACTCTACGATGTGCAATGGCGCCAACCTGCTGTATGAAAAGAAAGCCTTCATGGAGGTAGACGGATATAAGGGCAATACGGATATACCGACGGGCGATGATATATTCCTGATGCAAAAGATCGAGATGATCTCGCCCGATGCGATCGGTTTTATCAGGAACATAGATGCCTGCGTGTACTCCAAACCGGAGAGTTCATTCAAGGACTTTGTAGCGCAGCGGGTGAGATGGACGAGCAAATCTACTGCCTTCCAGAAGCGGTCAGTGACGGTCATGCTGATGTTCGCCTATCTGCTAAACCTGCTAATATTAATATTTATTCCCATCGCCTTCCAGCCGTTTGAGATGGCATGGCTGCCACTGGTAGTGGCTTTTGGCACTAAATTCCTTCTTGACCTGATCTTCAATATTGTGGTGACGGGTTTTTTCCAGCGGCGCATATTGCTGTTACTAATGCCCGTTTTTGAACCGCTTCATATTGTTTATATTGTATGCATCGGTGTGCTGGGTCTGAGCGGCAAGTATACCTGGAAGGAAAGGAAGATATCATAGACCGATAAAAAGACGCAAGTTATTGCGTCTCTACAAATACCCATGTCGGATAAAAACAGCCTGAATCACAAAGCATGGATGCGTTTCAAACGCAACAAGGTAGCCGTGTTTGGGCTGGGCGTGATCATCATTACTTTTCTTATCGCGGTCTTTGCCTATCAGATAGCGCCAGACAAAACTCCGGACGCTAATGAGCAAAC
>JAOQAO010000085.1 GCA_025963485.1 Bacteroidota bacterium
AAGATGCAATCTACCAACCAGTTCATTTATTGGTCTAAGGTTGGATTTTTTCATGACACCCTGCTGGATCAGGTCAGGAATTTCCGGTATGGAGTTAAGTATTTTGGCATAGAAGATATTTGGCTGGCCTATGCGGTGATCGGCGTCATTGCTGCAGGAGGTGTCGTCGTATTATACAAAATAAAGCAGCAAGGGCTTGCCTCACTTAGCGATCCATTTGTCGTTTTGTATTCCTTGCTCACTCTGGTTTGGATCATAAACATAGCGCAGACAATTATTTTAGGTACGCCATATCTGACGACCAGAACCGCTTTGAGTTATTATGTGTTATTTTCCCTGATGCTGATATTTCTGATAAGGGATGCCGGCGAAAGCAAGCCATGGGTGAATGTGACCTTAGTGCCTGCAATGACCTTTTTGTTTTGTTTGCATCTGGCACTGTCAGTCAACCTGAAATATGTAAGGGAATGGTGGTTTGACGCCAACACATACCAGGTGATAGACTTTCTGGATCACTACCGTCATAATTACCCCGAAGTGAAAACGATCTCAATGAGCACCACCTGGCTATTTAATCCTTCTTTTGATTTTTATAAAAGCACGGGTAAGCTGCCGTGGATGGATCTATCGGGGATCCATCCCGGGGTCGATACTACCTCAAATACTTTATTTTATTACGCGACCAGTGATGAAGCCCGTCAATTGAAAAACTACATACCCGTCAAATTTTTTGAACCGGGTACGAATGTTTTGATGATGCATAAGTGATCCGGCCAGATAGCTCTTTATAGTGCCTGCAAAAACTTATATTTGCACCCTATTAATTTCAGGTATGTCAATAGTAAAAATAGGAATGGTGCAGATGAGCTGCGTGGCTGATAAGGCCGCTAATCTGCAAAAGACAATAGCTAAGATCAAAGAAGCTGCGGCTAAAGGAGCACAGATAGTGTGCCTGCAGGAACTTTTTACCTCATTGTACTTTTGCGATGTAGAAGATCATGACAATTTTAATCTCGCGGAAGCTATCCCCGGGCCATCTACTGATACACTCTCGCAGGTGGCCAAGGAAAACAATGTAGTGATCATCGCATCGTTATTTGAAAAGCGTGCACAGGGACTTTATCATAATACCACGGCGGTGATAGATGCTGACGGCACCTATCTGGGCAAATACCGCAAGATGCATATACCCGATGATCCGGGTTACTACGAGAAGTTTTATTTCACACCCGGCGATCTGGGCTATAAAGTTTTCAAAACGAAGTATGCTACGATTGGCGTACTGATATGCTGGGACCAGTGGTACCCGGAGGCGTCGCGCCTCACAGCCCTCATGGGTGCAGAGATCATGTTTTATCCGACTGCCATAGGCTGGGCCTCTCATCAGAGTGCTGAGACCAATATAGAGCAATACAATGCCTGGCAAACCATACAGCGGTCACATGCTGTCGCCAATGGTGTGCCGGTGGTAAGCGTCAATCGTGTGGGTGATGAGGCAGGCATGAAATTCTGGGGAGGAAGCTTTATCTCTAATCCGTTTGGGACACTATTGTACAAGGCCTCTCATGATGAAGAGGAAACAGTGGTGACCGAAATAGACCTGCATAAATCAGAGTACTATCGTACTCACTGGCCGTTTCTGCGCGACAGAAGGATAGACAGCTATCAGGATATTACGAAGAGATATATAGACTAGCCCCTCTAAATCTCCCCCGAAGGGGGGGACTTAAATGAAATTGACATGAATAAGACCCCCAAGGAACTCGGATACTATTTTCCAGCGGAATGGCATAAGCACACGGCTACATGGCTGAGCTGGCCGCATAAAGAAACAAGCTGGCCGGGAAAGATACAGACGGTGTACGGCCCCTATTCTAAATTTATCAAAGCGGTCACCGAGGGCGAACTGGTTTGCATTAATGTCGCTGATGAGGCGATGGAGGCTTTTGCGAAAGAGCAACTCGTTAAGGAAGGTGTCGATCTGGGCAAAGTAAAATTCTATCATCACCCTACCAATGATGCCTGGTGTCGCGATCATGGTCCGGCTTTTCTTATCAAAAAAGACGGTATTGAAGCCCCCCTTGGGGGTTTGGGGGCCAAAGTGATAGTCGACTGGGGCTACAATGCATGGGGAGATAAATATCCGCCTTATGACCTGGATGATGTGATACCGACGCTGATAGGACGTAAGTATAATGTACCGGTATACCATCCGGGCATAGTGATGGAGGGCGGCTCTGTGGAGTTTAACGGTAAAGGAACCATAATCACAAGTATCGCCTGCCTGCTCAATCCCAATCGCAATCCTCAGCTCGATCAGGCTCAGATAGAGCAATACCTCTATGACTACTATGGTGCGGAGCAGATACTATGGGTGAGCGAGGGGATAGTAGGCGATGATACAGACGGCCACATAGACGATACCGTGCGATTTGTAAATGAGGATACGGTAGTGACGGTGATAGAGGAGGATAAAACTGATGAGAACTATAAGCTACTACAGCAAAATCTAAGGGAACTAAAGGCTATGCGTCTGCTGAGTGGCAAACAGCTCAACATAGTAGAATTGCCGATGCCGTCTCCTGTGATCTATGAGGAGCAAAGACTGCCGGCATCATACGCCAACTTCTATATCTCAAATGCGGCGGTGGTTGTTCCTACATTCAGGTGTGCGAATGATGATAAAGCACTGCAAATAATAACGAGTTGCTTTCCCGATAGGAAGGTAGTGGGAATAGATAGTACGGATGTGATATGGGGCCTGGGTAGCTGGCACTGCCTGAGCCAGCAGGAGCCGGCGGTATAAGGTTAGTGCTTCTTAGCTGCGGCTGCCTCTTCAGCTTCTTTCTCTTTTTGTTTCTTCTCCTTCTTTATTTTCTTGATCTCCTTTTTACTGAGGCCGGTTTCATCACTGATCTCTTTGACAGATTTATCATGATCGAGCATCTCGCCTACTTTCTCTTTATAGTCTTTCTGGATGATCTGTTGTTTTGCCGGGATGGTGCTTTGCAGTCTTGGTGCAGGTGCTGCGGTGCTATCTGAGGATATGGGCGGGGAAAATACGGAACTGACTTTGTGATATATCCAAGCTGATGCACCTCCGATGAGCAGTACCACAATACCGATCTTAACCCAACGAGTTACATTTTGGGTCAAAGCGGTTTGGGTAGCTAGTGCTTTGGGGCTCGGAAATTTTACACCACAATTCTGGCAGACCTTTGCGTCTTCGCTTACTTCTTTGCCACATTCTCTACAGGGTACCAGTGCCATTCTTCTGTTTTGTTTATCTGCTAAAATAATAGAAACTATTGGTTTCGTACTCAAAAGTCTTAATAGCTGGTTCTTAGCCTGTGGATTGATTTTGAATCAATATTTGAGTAAATTTGGAAACAATAAATTCAGCATCATGGCATTCAAAGGCGTTTTCAAATTTAAAGGCAAAGAATATACACTACTATCCTTTAGCCACGAGATGGACCGTGCCCTTGACAAACGCGGTGCTCCGGCTGAGCAGCCAAAGCCCGGACTGATCACGATACAAATAGAAGTGGCAGATAATAATGACCTGGCGGCCTGGGCCTTTATCGGGTATCAGACGGAAGAAGGTGAGATCGTGATCTATAAACGGGACTCAGAAGCGACTTTGAGAAGCCTTAAATTTAAAGACGGTTATATCAGTTATTACCTGGAAACTTTCAGTAATAGCGACAGCCAGCCGAGCACCTTTACTATCTCTATCACTCCTAAAGAAATACAATTAAGTCCCGGTGGTATCGATCTGATAGCTGACTGGGCGTAGGGCCTAGTCTCTCTTTGGCCGCTTTGGCATTTTCAGGCTATCTGCGGGGTAAACCGCTTTCATACTATCACGAAGGGCATTGACCCAATTAGAAACGATCATTTGCTGAGTGCTGTTTATGACAGCATCGCGATGGATGAGTGTATATGATGACAAAGGCATCTCGTGCTCATCCAGTACATGTACGATCTTGCCCAGCTTACTATACTGGCGGCGCGGAGCATATGAGCTGAACTCTGAGAAGTTAAGGTCTTCTTTTCCTTCATTGACATGATGCCCAAGCCAGGAGGCCACGGGTTGTATGTTGGCGTACCATGGATAGACGGTTTGGTTGCTGTGGCAGTCGTAGCAGGATGTTTTTAATATAGCCTGAACTGAATCGGGCACCGGAAATTTCTTTGAGATGTCGTTTGTCTGGTCATTTGATAGGTTTCGCTCAGGATGATAGAATTGTATTAGTCCGAATATTACGATCAGTCCTATCCCGATTTTTTTGAATGTCTTTTTCATTGTACCCAATATACGGGGATTTCAGTTTATCGAAATAAAAAAGCCGGCAGATGAGCCGGCTTTGTAGATTAAATGCTTGTGCGCTATTATTGTTTTACGATTTTGTATGTGGCCGTGCGGCTCTGATCGGCGATATTGATGAGATAAAGCCCACTGCCCAATTTATTCATATCTATTATTGCACTGCTGCTTCCGGCGGCTATTGTGCCTTTCTCATAGATACGTCCGTCGAGGCTATAAACCTGATAAGTCAATGCTCCCATAGTGCCGTTGATCTTCACATTCACTGTACCTCCGGTGATGGTAGGATATACCTGCAGTGCAGCAGCGAGAGACGGTTCATTGATACCAGCTACAGTGAAGGCAACTGCGTTCGATGTACCTGTGCATCCTCCAGCTGAAGCTACATCAACTGTGTATGAGCCGGAAGCTACAGGAGTATATGTAGATGAAGTAGCGCCGCTGACAGGGCTGCCATTCAGGTACCATGTGTAGCTGGTGGCTCCTGATGGTGACGCTGTGAGCGTAGTGGTAGTGGCGGAAATTGATACTGATGGGCAACTAACTACCTCTGTAATGACCACTGGTATGGCTGATTGAGATTTATCTCCGCTTTCATTGCCGGTAGCATTGACTGCCTGTATCGTTCCGAAAAACTGTACAGTACCTGTACCAGCAGCCGGAGCGGTCCATGATATTGTTTCTGTGTATACGGTTCCTGCTCCGCCTGTACCCGATGACGGGCTGAGAAATGCACTCTGCTCGATGAAAGGTGTCGAAAGGCCGGACTGCGCAGTTGTGGTATATCTGACACCAGTAGGCAAACCTGTAGAAGGCCATGTGCCCGCTTGGGCCGGTGTGCCAGTTCCTGCACTTGCATCTGTTACACTTGTGAGCTGGAAACCAAATTTTGGAAGTGTAAGTCCTGTCGCGTTAGTTGCTGTTATTTTGACCGTGTACGATATGCCCGGATAGTAAACACTGACTGGAACTCCAGCCGAGTCAAACTCCAATGTAGTGCCAAGACCTGTAGATAAACTGCTACCGTGGCATCCGCCACCTCCGCATGCATGGGTAGCGCCATCGGAGCCGGTAGCATTAGCACCGCCGTCATGAGCAGGACCCGGGCGATAGCTGCAGAGTATGAGTGAAACCAATCCGAAGAAGACAAAAAGGGTAATCCTTTGTTTCATTTTACATTAAATTTTTCGGTGAATATTTTTATTAAGGTGCTGAAAATATGACAATTGCATGATATCTGCCAATGACAATGGTAATGAACTCCAGGATTTAACAAAATGAACCTATGGAATAACCAACTTTATTCAGAGGATCTTATCCGTCATGACAAAGCCGGCAGATGAGCCGGCTTTGTAGGAGTATTAGATATGCTTATGATTTATTTAGATGCGGTCTGAGGCACATCGAGGTCTATATTATACTGCCTGTTCACATCATTCTCGATTTTAGGCACTGTACGGAGGTATTGCCAGATAGCATGCACCTCATTATCGGTGAGGGCTGTATATGGTAGCATGGGGAAGCGGAGCGGATGCCCTGCTTTATTCTTGCTCTCATGCATGGCGCTGCGGAAGTCATCCTCAGTCCAGTTTCCTATACCAGTTTTTTCATCAGGGGTGATGTTAGCTGTATAGATTTTGTTGGAAGCCAACGTAAGCATTGTGTTGCCCCCCTGACAGTAGCCAAGTGACTTTTCGGGGTCTTGCATATTGAGCTTGGCGAAATCTGCCGAGTGGCAGGTATAGCAATCATAACGGCCGGTCACCAGGTACTTGCCATAAGCGATGGCATTGGTTGTATCAGGTTGCGCTATCGGTGCTGTAGGATAGGGCAAAGGTTTAAAAGCCACCAGGCATAAGAATTTAGTAAACAGGCTCGGTACAGGTGGAGTAGTCGGCTTCTCAGTTGCTTGTAGCTGCGGATCATCAGAGCGCAGCCATGCGATGACACTCTTCAGGTCCTCGTCACTCAGATGGGCGAACTTAGGCATATATATAGGAGCATATTGGCCATTCTTCCGGACTCCTGTGCGGAGGAAGTAGGCCAGCTCGCTATCCGTCCATGAGCCTATACCATGCTCTTTGCTATGAGTAATATTGGCGGAATATATCTTTCCAAAGTTGTCCGGGAGTTCGGACAGGAACCTGCCGGTCAGTCTATTGTTGCTGTCCTTATGACAGACCATACATTGCACACTGGCTATCTTAGTGCCTTGGACAATACGTTCCGGAGTAGCTTCTGCTTTAAACTCCGGTATCTGCGGCGCATCATATTTAGGTATTCCCCTGACCTGCAGGAAACCAACAAAACCACCAGCCACTACTATGACCAGCAAGACGGTATACAAAAGGAAACGTACTATCTTTTTCATGTATTGAGTTTGTGACAAATCTATGACAATTGTCATATTTAACAAATCCCATTTTCACAATTCTTTCTATTTTGTGCATTATTTAGCCATCCACTTTAGTTTATGTCCCATAATCCCAATACGCGTTTAGAATTCTTTTGTGATGGCATTTTCGCCATAGCGATCACTCTTCTGGTTATAGAGATCAAGGTCCCTCATGCGGAGCACATTCACTCTCCTGCAGATCTATGGCACGAGCTGGCCCGGCTCTGGCCTTCCTATTTTGCTTTCCTATTCAGCTTCGGTGCGGTGTTGGTTTCATGGATCAACCATAACTCCTTCTTTAGTATGATACACAAGAGTTCCCGTCAATTCTATTACAGTAATGGATTTTTTATGTTAAGCATTGCCTTTCTGCCTTTTCCTACAGCTGTATTGGCTGAGTATATCGGTACACCCTATGCGGGGCCTGCGATATCCTTTTATTGTCTCTTTTCTGTACTCGGCAGTATAGCCTGGCATGTCTTGTATTATTCTGCCCGTTATCCACAGAATCTTTTTGATGAGTCTTTTAATGACTTTTCCAAAGACACGAGAGGCCTTCATATGGGCCTTTTGATATATCTCTTTACTTTTATTCTATCTATATGGTTCCCTTATATAGCCTTACTTATCAATCTCTTACTTTGGTTCCTATGGATAGGTATTTCTCTGACAGAGCCTCTATCGAAGTCTACTGAAACCCCAAAACAAGCAGATTAGAATTTTCCCTACCAATCGTTTGGTATATTAAAAAACCTTTTCTAGCTTCGTAAAGGCTAAAAAGCGATGGGTCGATCAGGCCACTATGCTTTAAGGCCGAAACACAATGCCTAAGCAGAAAGTAGACGAACAGTTCATCATCATACAGTCCCTGAACCTATTCAGGAAGCAAAGCTACTACCATACCTCTATGGCAGATATAGCGGCAGCTTGCGGCCTGCAGAAGGGGTCTCTGTATCACTACTTCCCGAGTAAGGAAGACCTGATGAAAAAGGTGATCCGCTCGGTGCATGAATACTTCAAAAGCAAGGTCTTTTCCTTTGCCTACGACAAGAGTATGAACCCCAATGATCGTCTGGAGAAGCTGTTTGAGGCCGCACAGGAGATATTCCTCAATGAGGAAACAGGCTCCCTGATGGGTAACGTAGGGGTCGAAAGCGCCCTGATGGTACCGGAATTCGCCGAATTGGTGCGCTATTTCTTCACCGATTTCTTCCACGCCGTAAAAACTATCTATCTGGACAAATACCCGGAAGAAATAGCTAATGAGCTCGCTGAGCGCAGTGTGGCTGAGATCGAGGGTAGCCTTATGTTCTCGCGTGTTTTCAATGATCATTCTTACCTCAAGAATACAACCAAAAGGATACTCAATCGCCTCGATAAAGGCAATGTTAGCCGCAGGGTAGAAATGGAGAAATTGCTTTGACCGACCGTTCGTTTTATATAAACAAAAACATTCATCCAAAATAACTCAAAACATGGAAGCTGTAGCAACAGAAAAGAAGGCAGTACAAGTCACTCCTGCCAAGACCAGAAAGATCAAGAAGATAGCCGTACTCGGTTCGGGTGTCATGGGATCTCGTATCGCCATGCACTTTGCCAATATCGGCCTGCCGGTAGTCTTACTAGATATCGTACCGCGCGACGCGAGCGAAGAAGACCTGAAAAAACCAGCTGTCCGCAATAAGATAGCGAATGACTCTCTGGCCTTTGCCTTGAAGTCAAATCCATCACCTATATATGATAAGTCTTTTGCGAACCGCGTCGCTACGGGCAACTTTGACGACAACATGTCGTGGATCAAGGATTGCGACTGGGTGATCGAAGTGGTAGTAGAGAACCTTGACATCAAGAAGAAGGTATTTGAACAAGTGGAGAAATACCGCAAGCCGGGTACGCTGATCACATCTAATACTTCGGGTATTCCTATCCACCTGATGGCAGAGGGCAGGAGCGAAGACTTCCAGGCGCACTTTTGCGGTACACACTTCTTCAATCCTCCGCGTTATCTGAGGTTGCTTGAGATCATCCCTACTGCTACGACTAATCCTGAAGTGATCGACTTCCTGATGAACTACGGTGACGTATTCCTCGGCAAGCAAATGGTGCTCTGTAAGGACACCCCGGCCTTTATCGCAAACCGTGTAGGTGTATTCAGCATCGCTGCGGTCATCAAACTAATGCTTGAGATGGATATGACCATCGATGAGGTAGATGCCATCACAGGCACACTAATCGGCAAGCCTAAGTCTGCGACTTTCCGTACGACGGATGTGGTAGGCCTCGATACGATGATCAAAGTAATGAAAGGCGCATATGACAACCTCCCTAACGATGAGATGCGCGATGTAATGCAGGTGCCGGATTGGATCATGACCATGAATGAAAACAAATGGTGGGGTGATAAATCCGGCCAGGGTTTCTTCAAGAAGACTAAAACGCCTGAAGGCAAAAAGTCATTCGCTACACTCGACTGGAAAACACTCGAGTATAAGCCATCGGCTAAAACCAAGTCAGCGACAACCGAACTAAAAAGCATCGAAGACCTCAAGAAGCGCCTCGTTGCTGTTTCTAAATCTTCAGATAAGCACGGTGAATTCCTCAAGAAGCTGACCAGCTATGTGTCTGCATATGTTTCTAACCGTATCCCTGAGATCTCTGACGAGCTGTATCGTCTTGATGACGCTATGCGCGCAGGATTCGGCTGGGAGCTTGGACCATTCGAGCAGTGGGATATCATCGGCGTGGAGAAGATCATCGCTGATGTGAAAGCGATGGGCTTCAAGCTCGGTGCCTGGGTAGAAGAAATGCTCGCAGGCGGATTCAAGACTTTCTATACAGTAGAGAATGGTGTCCGCAAATACTATGACATCAAATCAAAATCATACAAGGCTATCCCGGGTCGTGAGGCGTTCATTATCATGGATAATGTGTTCACACAAAAACCTGTATGGAAAAACCAGGATGCACGTATAGATGATATCGGTGATGGTGTACTGAACATCTCATGGAGCACTAAAATGAACTCACTTGGTGGTGGTGTACTGGAAGGTATAAATAAGGCGATAGACATCGCTGAATCGCAAGGGTGGAAAGGTGTCGTGCTCGGTCACGACAATCCAAACTTCTCTGCCGGCGCTAACCTCGCGATGATCTTTATGATGGCTATAGAGCAGGACTATGATGAGTTGGACTTCGCTATCCGCGCATTCCAGCATACTACTGGTCGTTGCCGTTATTCATCTATCCCGGTGGTAGCAGCTCCTCACGGACTGACACTCGGTGGTGGATGCGAGTTCACTATGCACTCTGATGCAGCAGCCGTGGCAGCGGAAACATACATCGGCCTCGTAGAGGTAGGTGTGGGCCTGATCCCTGGCGGTGGTGGTACCAAGGAGCTCGCTATGCGCGCATCTGATGCGTACTTCGCAGGTGATCCGCAGATCCCGACACTCGCTGAGAAATTTACCGCTATCGCTACCGCGAAAGTGGCTACTTCAGGTGAAGAAGGTTTCAGCGTTGGCGTACTCGACAGGAAGAAGGACTTCATTGTAGTAAACCAATCGCGCGTACTCGCCGAAGCAAAAGCAAAAGTACTAGAGCTCCATGCAGATGGATATGTACAGAAGCCGATGCGTACTGATGTGACCGTTCTCGGTCGCACAGGTCTCGCGGCGCTCTATGCAGGTGCAGCAGCATTCAATGTAGGCGGCTATGCCAGTGCACATGATATGCTGATCGCTAAGAAGATCGCCTATGTACTTTGCGGCGGTGACCTGACCAGCGAGTCCAAGGTGACTGAGCAGTACCTTTTGGATCTGGAGCGCGAAGCTTTCCTAAGCCTGTGTGGTGAGAAAAAGACACTGGAAAGAATTCAAAGCATTCTTACATCTGGTAAACCATTGAGAAACTAATTGTATTCGTCTAAATACTTAATACTAACTACTAAATACTTATAATATGCAAGAGGCTTATATAGTTGCTGGTTCTAGAACCGCAATAGGAAAATCAAAGAGGGGTGGATTCAGGTTTACCTCTCCTGTAGATCTCGCGTACTACGCGATCACCGACCTGATGAAAAAAGTACCTAACCTTGATCCTGCACGTATCGATGACCTGATCGTGGGTAACGCTGTCCCTGAGGCTGAGCAAGGCCTCCAGATGGCGCGCTGGGTAGCTATCCGTTCACTCCCTGTCAATGTACCGGGCGTGACAGTGAACCGCTATTGCGGCTCAGGTATCGAGACCATCGCGCTCGCTACTGCCAAGATCCGCTCAGGCATGGCCGAGTGTATCATCGCCGGTGGTACAGAGTCTATGTCGCTTGTCCCTACAGTAGGATACAAGACCGTTCCAAACTTTGCGATCGCTAATACTAACCCTGAGTACTATATCGGCATGGGTCTTACAGGAGAGCTCGTAGCTGAGAAGTACAAGATCACCCGTGAGGCGATGGATGAGTTTTCTTACAACTCTCACGTCAAGGCTTTCGCTGCTATCGAGGCAGGTAAGTTCAAAGATGAGATCGTACCAGTGGAAGTAGAAGAAGTATACTTCGACGGTGGCAAGAAGAAATCAAGGAAGTCTACGGTAGCTGCTGACGAAGGCCCACGTAAGGATACATCTGTAGCAGGTCTCGCAGCTTTGAAACCAGTTTTCAAAGTAGGTGGTACGATCACAGCGGGCAACTCTTCTCAGACATCTGACGGAGCTGCATTCGTGATAGTGATGAGCGAAAGGATGGTAAACGAACTTGGCCTGAAACCTATCGCTCGCCTGATCACTGCTGCATCTGTGGGCGTAGATCCTACCATCATGGGTATCGGCCCGGTAGCTGCTATCCCTAAGGCGCTGAAACAAGCTGGCCTGAAACAAGACGATATTGACCTGATCGAATTGAATGAAGCTTTCGCATCGCAGTCTCTGGCTGTGATCCAGGAGCTGAAACTCAACACCGCTAAGATCAACGTCAATGGTGGCGCTATCGCCCTCGGTCACCCGCTGGGATGTACCGGCGCGTGGCTCACTCAGAAGCTTTACAACGAAGCCCGCCGCACAGGTGCTAAATACGGTATGGCTACAGCCTGTATCGGTGGTGGCCAGGGGATCGCAGGTATCTATGAGTTCATCAGCTAATAAATTTTAATTACGGGAAATATCATCAAAGGTGTTTCCCGTAGCTTTTTTATAAAGAACATTCCTAAAGAAGTCCAAAAGTTTAAAAAGCGAATATTTGCGAGAGAAATTCCAATCAAAAAATAAGAAGAGATATTTCTCGAAGCAATCTTCAACTTAAAAAAGGAAAAGCTAAGGCAAGAAGAACCAATGAACCCGTATTATGCTTACATCTTTACCAATGCGAGCAATAACGTTCTTTACACGGGTAGTACTGATAGCTTATATCGCAGATGGACAGAACATGTAACGAAGTTCTTTCCAAATGCCTTCACGGCTAGGTACAATGTTAATAAGCTGGTCTGGTACGAAGAGTTTAAAACAGCCGAAGAAGCAATAGCTCGGGAGTATCAGATAAAAGGAGGATCGAGAAAGAAGAAGATCGATCTGATTGTATCAAAGAATCCGCTGTGGAATGATCTGGCGGAAAAGGAGTTTGGATGGATCGCGACGGATATTCAAAGTTGAAGATTGCTTCAACTTTATATCGTTCTTGATTTTTTAAATGGAATAAAGTTTCGCAAAGAGCGCAACTATAAAACGAAGTAAAACCATGAAGTTAAAGACATCAATTATAGCGCTCATGATGGTCATCTGTTCTACACTGATGGCGCAGGAAAAGTATGAACAGGCTATTGTGTACCATATAATAGGTATGGTAGTAAAATCAATAGAAGGAAAAGAATTTGAGAAAATAAAGGTAAAAGGAGAGCAGCAGGGAGATTACACTTCAATATTTAAAGAATTAGGTAATATGAGAGATGAGGGGTGGGAAATCTGGAACTCTTCTATTTCACCGGGTGGCGGCCCTGTCTACTTTCTCCGTCGCAAACTCAAATAATTAAAAAAAAACATTAAACAATAATTCAAATGTCAACTTTAACCGAAAAGAAAGATGTGCTCAAGGGCGGACAATTCCTCGTGAAGGAATCAACAGCGGCCGATACCTATATCAGGGAAGATATCACCGAAGAGCAGGCGATGATCGCGCAGTCTACTGCAGATTTTATCTCTCAGCGTGTGGCGCCTGTCACCAAGCAGATAGACAAGCAGGAGCCGGGCCTCGTGGTAGGCCTATTGCATGAGATCGCAGAACTTGGTCTGCTCGGCGCGTCCGTACCTGAGGAATACGGTGGCATGGGTGTTGACTTCAATACAGATACCTTTATCAATGAGGAAATGGGTGGCGGCCACTCTTTCACAGCAGCATATGCTGCTCATACCGGTATCGGTACGCTTCCTATTCTGTACTTCGGGACAGATGAGCAGAAAAAAAAATATCTCCCAGGTCTGGCTAATGCCACGATAAAGGCTTCTTACTGTCTGACTGAGCCGGGATCAGGTTCTGATGCATTGGGAGCAAAGACCAAGGCTGTCCTCAGCGAAGACGGGAAGCACTATATCATCAATGGCAAGAAGATGTTGATCACCAATGCGGGATTCGCAGATCTGCTAACTGTATTTGCCAAGATAGACGGAGAGAAGTTTACTGGCTTCCTCGTAGATGCCAAAGCAGAGGGTGTATCTCTCGGTGCCGAGGAAGACAAGCTCGGTATCAAAGGTTCATCTACACGTCAGGTATTCTTCAACAACGTAAAAGTACCTGTAGAGAATGTACTCGGCGAGATCGGAAAGGGTCACAAAATAGCATTCAATGCACTTAACATTGGTCGTTACAAACTTTGTGTTTTCACCGTAGGTGGATGTAAGAAGGCTTGTACTACTTCTATACAATATGCCAATGAGCGCATACAATTCAATGTGCCTATTTCATCTTTCGGTGCTATCAAGTACAAACTGGCTGAGATGGCCTCCAGGATATATGCTACTGATGCTGCTACCTATCGCGTATCCGGTCTGATCGAAGACGACATCCAGGCTCGTGTCGAGAAAGGTATCGACAAGGTTCAGGCGAAACTGCTCGCTGCAGAGGAGTTCGCAGTAGAGTGCGCGATCCTGAAAGTATTCGGATCAGAAGTACTCGACTACGTAGTAGATGAGAGCGTTCAGATATTTGGCGGAACAGGATTTTCTGAGGAGTATCCTGCAGCCCGCGCATATCGCGATGCCCGTATCAACAGGATATTTGAAGGCACTAATGAGATCAACCGTCTCCTCGCAGTCGGCATGCTCGTGAAAAAAGCGATGAAAGGCGAGATCGACCTTTTCGGACCTGCTATGGCAGTACAGAAGGAACTGATGTCGGTGCCTGATTTCTCTACACCTGATGCAGATGATGTATTCGGTGCTGAGAGGAAAGCCCTTATAAATGTCAAGAAAGCAATCCTCATGACAGCCGGTGCAGCAGTACAGAAGTTTATGCAGAACCTCGAGAAAGAACAAGAGGTAATGATGAACATCGCGGACATGCTCATCGAGCTTTTCGCCTGCGAGTCAGCATTGCTCAAGACAGAAAAACTGATCAGCATCAAGGGCGCAGAAGCTTGCGCACTGAATATCGACCTGACCAAGGTGTATATCTCTGACTCACTCGAGCGCATCAATCTCGCTGGCAAACATGCGATCACTTCATTCAATGATGGCGATATATTACGTATCATGTTGATGGGTCTTAAGAGGTTTACAAAACTTGAACCATTCAATACAGTTGCAGCACGCCGCAGAATTGCAGACAAGCTGATCGCCGAAAATCAATACTGTTTCTAAAAGAGTATTAAGTAGTTAGTATTTAGTATTAAGAAAATACAAGTACAATAAATATGCACGACTATAAACAGCTTAAGGTTTGGAACAAGTCAATTGACTTGGTGGTTGATATTTATAAAACTACTGCTGAATATCCCAAAGAAGAGAAATACGGACTTATATCACAAATGAGGAGAAGTGCAGTTTCCATACCATCTAATATAGCTGAAGGTGCGGGACGAAACTCTGATAAGGAATTTTGTCATTTCTTGGCCGTTGCACATGGTTCATCTTACGAACTGGAAACCCAAACTATAGTTTCACAAAGGCTTGAACTTATAACGAAGGAAGCATGTGATAACCTTTGTGAGAAAATAGTCGAAGTGCAAAAAATGAGCTTTGGCCTTCAGGCGAAATTGAAACAAGAAATATCTATTTAATTTATTCATCTAAATACTTTATACTAATTACTAAATACTATTAAAAAATGAGTACTTCAACAGAGACAACTAAAAAAGCTAACCTGAAAGGAGGCGAATTCCTCATAAAGGAAAGCAGCTGGGAGGATTGTTATATCCCTGAGCAGATCAACGAAGACCAGCAGATGATGCGCGACATGGTCAAGGACTTCCTCAAGACAGAGATCATGGGCGAACTCGACACGCTCGATCACGATCCTATGCTCGGTGCCGGCAAGCTCGAAAAAGCTGGTGCACTCGGCCTCCTCGCTCTCGCTATACCTGAAGAATATGAAGGACTCGGCAAAGACCTCAACACTATATCTTATGTCACAGAAGTAATGGGTGGCGGCTTTGGTTTCTCTGTAGCTTATGGTGCTCATACTGGTATCGGCACATGCCCGATCATATATTATGGCAACGAAGAGCAACGCAAAAAATATCTCCCTAAGCTCGCTACCGGCGAACTGAAAGCTGCATACTGCCTCACTGAACCATGGTCTGGTTCTGATGCACTCGGTGCACGTACCAAGGCCGTACTTAGTGAAGATGGTAAGCACTACGTCATGAATGGCCAGAAAATGTGGATCACTAACGCTGGCTTCGCGGATATCTTTATTGTATTTGCTAAGATCAATGGTGATGACAAAAAGTTCACAGGCTTCATCGTTGAGAAAGGTTTCGAAGGTGTGAGCGTAGGTGCTGAAGAAAAGAAGATGGGCATCAAGGCTTCTTCTACTCGTCAGGTATTCTTCAATAACGTAAAAGTGCCAGTAGAAAACCTCCTCGGCGAAGAAGGTAAAGGACACAAGATCGCATTCCAGATATTGAACATCGGTCGCTACAAGCTCTGCAACGGTGTACTCGGTGGCAGCAAGCGCGCCCTCGACCAGGCTGTGAAGTATGCTAACGAGCGTCAGCAATTCAAAACACCTATCGCACAGTTCGGTGCTATCAAGCACAAACTGGGTGAGATGGCTATCCGCCTTTGGGTAGCTGAGTCTGCTTCATGGCGTGTATGCGACATGATCAATCAGAAAGAACATGAACTCAAGGCTGCCGGTGCTACGATGACCGAATACCTCACAGGCGGTGCAGAAGAGTTCCAGATCGAATGTGCACTCCTCAAGGTGATCGGCTCTGAGGCGCTTGACTTCATCGTAGATGAATCACTACAGGTACACGGCGGATACGGATTCTCAGAGGAGTATCCTATGGCTCGTGCTTATCGCGATGCCCGTATCAACAGGATATTCGAAGGAACCAACGAGATCAACCGCATGCTCTCTATCGACGCGCTGTTGAAGTTCGCGATGAAAGGCAAGATCGACCTCTTCGGACCGGCTATGGCTATCCAGAAAGAACTGATGTCAGTGCCTGATTTCTCTTCACCGGACGCTGACGACATCTTTGGCAATGAGCGCAAGGCTCTCCGCAATGCTAAGAAGGCTTTCCTGCTCATCGCTGGTGGTGCAGCTCAGAAGCTGATGCAGAAGCTCGAGTTCGAACAAGAGATCCTGATGCACGCTGCTGACGTCCTCATGGACATCCTGCAAATGGAATCAGCTATGCTTCGCGCTGAGAAGCTCGTAAACCTTCACGGTCTCGAAGCATCTCAGATCTACGTAGATATGGTCAAGTGCTTCTTCTTCGATGCTGCAGATCGCATGAATACGGCGGGCAGATCAGCTCTTGCTGCTTTCGCTGAAGGCGACGAACTGCGCATGATGGCAATGGGCCTCAAGAGGTACACTAAGACCGAATTTGTCAATACCAAGAATATCCGCCGTGCAGTAGCTGACAAGCTCATCGCTGATAACGGATACAGTTTCTGGGATTGATAATCTTATAGCAATACTTGAAAAGCGCACTTTACCCAAGGTGCGCTTTTTTTCTGCTCTAAACATTCGCAATGTATTTAAGCCCCCTTTAGGGGGTTTGGGGGTGAGCCAGTAGCGCAAGTATGACACATTCTAATTGTTGGTATTCAATACCTTTGACCGATAAAGAAGACCCTTTGAATGGATGTATTTTGTTTTTATCAAATAGCACACTAACTTAGTATTAATTAAAAAGCAATATCATGAAATCAATAAATCAATGGCTGGATGAATATGCCGTCAGCCACCAGAATCCGACTAACAAAATGGTGCACTTCGTATGTGTGCCTGTGATATTTTTCACAGTAGTAGGGTTGCTGTATTCTATCAAGCTTCCTATCGAGATCGCACCGAATCTGTACCTGACAGTAGCAGATATAGTCACTGTACTCGTCGCGATATATTACTTTACCCTGTCTGTGCCTTTGGCGATAGGTATGGTGCTGTATAGTGCGCTTTGCCTGGTTTTGTGCGAAGTGATACGCAGGGCTACAGGAAGCTATGGTTACCTGGCTTTGATCTCTCTGGGCCTTTTTGTATTGGCATGGATAGCACAGTTCTGGGGACATAAAGTAGAGGGCAAGAAACCATCCTTTATCAAAGACCTCCAGTTCCTTATGATCGGACCAGCCTGGATCATGAGTTTTATCTACAAAAAGATAGGTCTGTCTATCTGATACGATGATCCGGACAACGGCGAAACATCATAAATAGCCATCTTTGTCCTATGTCAAATATTGATCTCATCATAGAAGAGCGTCCGCGCGACATCGGCAACTTCCTGGTAGGTCGGCTATTGCCATTTCGCACGCGCAGGATGGTTGGTCCTTTCATCTTCATAGATCATATGGGTCCTGCTGCTATGATGTCCCATGAGAATATGGACGTACCTCCTCATCCTCATATCGGTCTTTCTACGCTGACTTTTCTCTTTGATGGCAATATCATCCATAAAGACAGCCTCGGCACCGAGGTCGAGATCAAAGCAGGCCAGGTCAACTGGATGACAGCTGGCAGCGGTATAGTACATTCCGAACGGACACCTCCTTACCTGCGCGATAAAGAGAAATCCCTTCACGGCCTGCAGATATGGGTGGCGCTACCAAAGGAGCACGAACTGATGGAGCCCACATTTTATCATGCAGATGCGAATCAGTTACCTGCCTGGGAATCCGATGGCATCTCTTATAAATTGGTCGCAGGCTCGATCTTTGGCAAAACTTCTCCGGTGCCTGTCTATAGCCCATTGTATTTTCTGGAACTGAAAAGCACCGCTCGCCAAATAGTAAAAATCGGTAATGAGCTGTATGGTGAAACAGGCCTGTACATTCTGGAAGGTGCCATAGAAGCTGAGGGTCATACTTTCCTTCCTAAAGAGTTACTTGTAGCTAAGGATAGCAAGCTTTGTGAATTTGTGATGGAGGCGAATACCACCGTGTATTTCTTTGGCGGTGATGCCCTACCCGAACCGCGCCTGATCTACTGGAATTTTGTTGCCTCAGACCAATCACTCATAGATAAAGCAAAAGCTAAATGGCTTGCTCAGGAGTTTTCACGGGTTCCCGGCGAAACTGAATTCGTGCCGCTACCTCCGGAAAGGCATATTTGAAAGCAGTTTTAGCGCTAGCCCTTCAATATCTTATCATACTTCGTTCCGTTAGCCGGGTCGAGGCGCTTAAGGAGATTGACTACCTTGGTTTTTTCACCGGCGTCTGCACCGGAGAAGATACTCACCAGTTCATCCCCTTTGGTCTGCAGGAATAATATAAGTAGCACATTATTGGGATTATCCTTGAATGTCTTGTCCAGTTTATCCAGTGCATTGGAGATGTTGATGCGCGCTACCACCGGGTCATCATAGAAATTATCCATGCCCAGGAGGTGATAGTCATACAGTACTCCTTTGTAGCCTTCAAATTTGCCACCCATGATGCTGCTGATGATATTGTAGCGGTTCTTATTACCACTCACCGGATTGCTGTCAAAAGGTTTCCATCCCTTGGAGTCACTGGCCGTGGAGGGGATAGAGTTTGTGATCTGTTCTGCCAGGGTGAAGTATTTGGTCCCGCCGCCCTTGCTCATGCTTTCATAATCCAGTCCTATGATCAGATAGGCGTAATAAGCTAATACCGAGGTCAGGTTGGATTGATACTGATTGACGTTAAATTCCAGCGGCGTATTGGGTGCGTAAGTGAAAATAAAATCCAGGTCGCGGAAGTTGAGCATCGGCGAGTTGTAGGTGCTGTTAAATGCGGGACGGGCAGCTTGTATGGTGATATTGCCGGAATACTGGTCCTGAGATACTACTCCATCCAGCGTAATAAAAAGGGAACACTCTATACGCTCTTCAGGAGCGAAGACATCCTGCGTCCAGGCACGCTGATTCATAAACTCCGTCATGGACGCCTGCAGCGCCTGAAAGGTGGACGGATCTACTCCCGTTATCTTTTGATGGTTGAGCTGTATGGTGCATTTCAATTCCTGCG
>JAOQAO010000087.1 GCA_025963485.1 Bacteroidota bacterium
GCAATCTGCACACCCGCTGATGGTCAGGTGCCAGGGAGCGTATCTACCGAGAGTATCTGCCGGCTGCGCCCGGCAAAGGCCGGTAACTAAGAGACTAAGAAGAACCAGACAGCTTTTCATACTCCCTGTTTTAGTCCTCGTCCTCTGCCTCATCGCTGTCAAAGAGTGACTCCATCTCATCATCATCCATGGCGTGACGTTCCTGCAGGGCGAGCATCTTGAGCGCAGCGATGGCGCATTCGGTGCCTTTATTGCCATGCTTGCCGCCGGCGCGGTCGAGGGCCTGCTGATGGTCATTGGTCGTGAGCAGGCCGAATATAAATGGTATATCCATCTCCAGAGAGAGGTCCATCAGCGCTTTAGACACGGCGTGATTGATATAGATGTCGTGCTCGGTGTCGCCTTTGATCACGCAGCCGAGGACGATCACTGCATCGCACATGGTGCCGAAGTACAACGTCTGAGCTGCGAGTGGCAGTTCATACGCGCCGGGTGCATAGTCTACAGTGATATTCTCTGCGCTTACATTATGCGCGAGCAGGGCCTTGAGGCATGCATCGCGCATAGAGAAGGTGATATCGCTGTTGTATTCCGATATGATGATGCCGATGGTATAGTTCTCTCCATCGGGTATATCAGCGGGGTCGTAGTTGGATAGATTCCTGAGGTTGGTAGCCATAGTGGGTATATTGAGATACTAAAATAATAAATACAAGCACACGGATGACACGGATAAAACGGATTTAACTGAATAATACAAATCACCTTAAATATCTGGTCCGGAAATCGTGGCGAAGACTTGCACTAATAAAAAGAGGGAAGATGTTGCCATTTTCCCTCTGTGAATTTGCCTGAGATATTTTCTTAGCTCTCCGTGCTGAGACGGGCGAGGTATTTGTCTACCTCTTGTCCCTCCATCGTATTCGGATATTTTTCTTTCAGCTTGGTATAGGTTTCCTTGGCATCATTGTACTTTTTGAGGCTCTCATAGTATTTGCCGAGTTTGAGAAGGTACATAGGCGTGAACTGCTGATTGCCGGAAAATTCTGCTGCTTTTTTGTAGTAGCTGGCTGCATCATCAGATTTATTCTGGTCTGCATACGCATCGCCGATCAGGTTGAGCTTGGCCGCACCTACTACAGGGTCGCTGGTGCTGTAGCTATTGAGGTATTCTACTGCATTTTTGTAGTCTTTCTTATTGAGGTAGCATATACCGATATACATATTGCAGAGGTTGGCTGCACGTGTGAAACTGTATTTCTTCTTGATCTCCAGAAATCCCTTGTATGGCACACCACCGGGGCCATCTTTGCCGCCATTGAGCGCCAGGTCAAATGAGTCCCTTGCGAACATTGATTCTGCCGGGAATAGCGCACGGTCTGCGTTCAGATTCCTCTCAGGCAGCCATTTGGCCAGTATGAATATCACTGCTGCGACAAGTATCAGTGCAGCTCCACCGCCTATCATGAGCTTTTGCCTGTTGCGCTCGAACCAGTCTTCTGATTCGTAGTAAAAACTACCCTCTTCCGGGTCACCGACTTGTGTAGATTGTACTTCTTCGATCTCTTCTGCCATTGCTTATTATTGATGTTGGTTTTATACTAATTTAATCGTTTCTATCACTCTACGAGGAATGGATAATCATCCTCTACATAAATGTCTTTTAGCAGTTCGCTATCCTCCGGGAATGGCGACTCTTCTGCAAATTTCACACATTCGTCTATCTCTGCATCGATCTTTGCGCTGATCGCATCGACCTCGGCCTGAGTAGCGTATTTCTTTTTCAGGATAGTCGCCAGTGTGGTCTCTATCGGGTCCTGCTTCTTATATGATTCTACTTCTTCCTTGCTGCGGTATTTCTGCGGGTCACTCATAGAGTGGCCTTTGTACCGGTAGGTCATGATCTCGAGAAATGTCGGCCCTTCGCCTTTCCTCGCGCGCTCAGCTGCTTTAGCTACTGCCTCATGCACTGTTTCACACTTCATGCCGTCGACCGATTCAGAAGGCATGTCATATGCCTTGCCGAGTTCTACGATGCTGGTCACATTGGACGAGCGGCCTACAGAGGTGCCCATCGCATAGCCGTTGTTTTCGCAAACGAAAATAACAGGGAGCTTCCAGGTCATGGCCATATTATAGGTCTCGTGCAGGATACCCTGACGCGCTGCCCCGTCGCCGAAGTAGCATATAGTGACATTGTCTTTATTCAAATACTGGTCGGCGAATGCTATCCCTGCGCCCAATCCTATCTGCGCACCCACGATACCGTGGCCGCCAAAGAAGCTGTGCTCTTTTGAGAAAAAGTGCATGGAGCCGCCTTTGCCCTTGGTACAGCCTGTGGCTTTGCCAAAAAGCTCTGCCATGGCTGCATTGCAGGAGATACCCTTGGCGATGCCGAGGCCGTGGTCGCGGTAGGCTGTGATGACCCTGTCATCCGCCCTGAGCGCTGACATGGTGCCCGCTGCGACTGCCTCCTGGCCTATATACAGGTGGCAGAAACCGCGTATCTTCTGCTGGCCGTATAGCATACCCGCACGCTCCTCAAAGCGGCGGAGCCGGACCATCAGCTCATACCAGTACAGATATGTGTCTTTATCGAGTTTAGATGCCATTTTTTACCCTAAAGGTTGGCAAAACTACTTTAATTCGGGAAAAAGTCAAAATCGGGGGGACGGGACGGGTGAAAGGGGCGGGGGACGGGGCGGCAAGCGAGAAGGCACATGACAGAATGGTTAGATTTGACAACTTTTTGAAAGTTGTCAAATCTCGCCGTAGAAACTATTATCTTTAAAGAAAGAAGAAGCAATGGGTCGGATCTATTCCAAAATAAAACTTAGTAATCCTTGCCAGCCCGAAGTCCCTCCAGTGGAGGTAAATTCATCAGTGGATATGGGCGCCATGATGCTTTTTATCCCTCAGTCTGTAGCACATCAGTTAGAATTAGAGGAACTGGACAAACGGCCTGTGACGATCGCAGATGGCAGTTCGCATCAGGTGCCTTATGTCGGGCCAATACGCGTTGATTTTGAGAACCGCTTTTGCTTTGTAGGGGCTTTGGTCATAGGTGATGAAACGCTTCTTGGCGCAGTACCTATGGAGGATATGGATCTGGTCGTGCATCCTGCTACACAGCGACTGATGCCAAATCCTTTGCATCCTAATAAGCCAAGCTATACGATCAAATAGCTTTAGTAATAACTATAAGCCGTCGAATCTCCCAGTTTGCCTTGATAGTAAGTAGCCTTGATACTTACCCTGCCTTTTTCATCGAAATGGTAATTGAAATAGGTGCGTGAGGTGTCTCTGTCTGTCCAGAAGTAGATTTGCTCTTTTATCAAATTGCGTGAGCTTAGACCGAGGAAAGCAGTTCCGAAATTCTCATTGCTTATCGTATTGCGCCTGCTTGAGTAATAGGATGAAGTTCCCTTTCCTTCTCTGCTATCTCCCGTAAAGTTCTGCCTCAGGGATACTGCATTGCTATCCTGGAAGATTGTTTTAATGGTATTCTCCACGCGGCTTGTACTTAATGTTCTCCATTCTGTCTGAAATCCATCAGGGTCATATTCAAATTGCTGCGTAGTATTTGTCACTGATAAATGTGCCCCGATGCGCAGCTCCTTTACCAAACCTTTACTATTCAAAATGAATGTATCGACGGCAGACGTTTTAGTTCTTGGGTCCTCTGTCTTCCTGTATATCACCTTATCCCTATACTCATATACAGAGGTCACCCCATTTGAGTTTTTCCCGGTGGCAACCCGGCCATCGGCAGTGTATGTATAAATGGTACTAGTGCCTGTTTTGATGTTTTTCACTTCCTTGATCCTATCCTTGCTGATAAGGGCGAAAGCGGAAGCAGCAACAAAAATGACCAAGCCGGCCAGTAGAAATGAAAATATTTTCATGGTGTATCTGTTATGATATGGTTGGTATAATCTTATCTAAAAGTAACAAACCCGCGCTATTGACGCCGGTTTTACTCATATAGTGCACTCCATAAGCAAAAGTCACATATACGGTATTTGCACAATTCAACTATATTAGGAATGATTTTTGCTAATATAGATTCCGGTTTCAATATACAGTCTGTCGTAATATACTTTCATTGGGATTTTTGAGTAAATACCGCGCTTTCATTTTGCCTGCCCTGCTGGTGGTGCTGCTGGGTATTGCCTTCTCCAAGCCGCCGCAGGAGAGCCTGCTGACCTCTGCCCACAGGCTGGAGAACCTGATCACAGACGCGCAGGGCTCCTTTGATAAAATATGCAACAGCGATACGGTAGCAGAAAGGAAGAAGCTCACCACCTCCAAGATCAAAGTTTTTGTTTTCACCCGTAAGGGTGCGCTGGTCATGTACAATGACAATAAGATCTACCCGCCGTTTGACCCGGTGCTGTACCAGCCTGACGCCATGGTCAGCAAGATGAACAATGGCTGGTACCTCCAGCTGCGCAGGGCCACTATAGATGGCAATATCGCCATCGGCTATGTGCTGCTGAAGCACGAGTACCGTTTTGAAAATAAGTTCCTCAAGAATGAGTACGATGTCGGATTCAAGATACCGGCGAATTACAATATCAGCGATGCAGACCTCAAGGGCTCGGTGCAGATCCGCAGCCGCGAGGGCAAGGTGCTTTTCTCGCTCTATGCCGACGATACGCATGTAGACAATGATGCCAATGTCGCGCTGGTGCTGGTATACTTCCTTATCCTGCTGATACTGGGATACTATCTCAATGAGGCAGCGACCGTACTGGCCCGCACGCGGGGCAAAGTGATCGGTTTGATATTCCTCATCGCCGTATCGGGATCGGTCAGGTACTGGATGGCTTACCTGAAATTCCCTTCGGAATTTCACAAGCTGGACCTCTTCAATCCATCGCTCTATGGATCCAATGTATTGGCAGGGTCGCTGGGCGACCTGCTCCTAACCTGTGTATTGGTATTCTGGCTTACGGCATTTTATTTTAGCCTGGATGACAGGTTCAGCCTTTCGGTCTTTTCTAAACGAATGCGTAGGATAGAGCAGGTATTCCTGATATCGCTGCAGTTCGTCGCATCGGGCCTGATCTACTGGATATTCAAATCGCTGGTGCTCGACTCAGTGATCTCCTTTGAGGTATATAATATATTGAGCCTGGACCAATACAGCCTTTTCGGGCTGATCTGTATATCGCTGATCATCATCTGCCATTTTTTACTAAGTATAAATGCCTTCCGGCGGCTCATAGATCTCGGGGTCACGCTACCGATCCTGATAGGAGTGACCGTCGCAGGCGGAGCCGTATTTGTGCTATTGGTATTTGATGCACAGTTCTGGGAGGCTATTCTCTTTACGGCCATATGGAGTTTGTTTTTCTGCCTGATCGGATTCCGTATTTTCCGGAATAATGCCGACATCCGCGCTCCGAGAAATGTCCTCGCCTTTATCCTGTTATATAGTATCCTGTCCATGTTCCTCATCGAGAACTGCTATGAGATCAAGGAGCGGAACAAGCGTATGTTTCTCGCTGAGAAACTGCTGGCAGGCCATGATTATGTAGCGGAGTTCACCTTTGACGATATAGCACAGCGCATCAGTGCGGACAAGGTGGTCAAAAACGCCTATAACCACTTCCAGGCCGGGTCTCCTGAGCTGCACGACCGGATATCGTCACTCTATTTCAGCGGGTATTTCAGCAAATATGACCTGAAGGTATTTGCTTATGATTCATTTGGCGTACCGATAGTCGCGAGAGACACAGTGCCCTATACAGGCATGAAGGCGCTGCTGGATACGAGCGTCGTCAATAAGCTCAAACCGGACTTCGTCTATATCAATGACTCCCTGACCAACTCGTCCTACCTGGGGCTGATACCGATCTCTGCAGACTACAAGCTCAAAGGTATCATCGCGCTCTACCTGACACCTAAATCATACAACGGCCAGAATGTATATCCTGAGTTGCTGCTCGGGCAGAATATCACCTCCACCCTGGATAACAGCGCTTATGACTTTGCGATATACCAGAATGACCGGATGATCGTGCAGCACGGTGACTTCCCCTACTCTTATTACTGGGACAGGAAGATGAACCCACCGCTGAATACGCCGGAGTTCTTTGAGACCAATGCATGGGAGCACCTGATAGCACGATACTCCAACAATAAGAGCATCATCATCTCGATACCGCAGGAGGGTTTCTTTGAGCCGGTAGCGACTACTTCATACTTCTTTATCCTCTACTCGGTCATTGTGCTGATCATCCTTTTAGGCTTCAACCTGTTTCGCCTGATCAGGAGCAATGCAGCGATCACTGAGCAGATCAATGTGTCATTCCGCGCGCGCATTAATTACTCCATGCTGTTTATCATTATAGTGTCCTTTGCGGTGATCGGGTCGCTGACGATCAGCTTTTTCAAAACGCAATACGACAACTACTACACGGATAGACTGGTGAGGAAAGAAAAGGCGATACTCACCAGCATAGAATACTTCCTGCAGGAAAATGAAGGGAAAGCTGAAATGGATAGCACCAGGGACTACGATGACCTCGGGGATGTGCTCGGCATAGAGCTGGTGAAGATCGCGGACATCCATAATATAGATATCAATGTGTTTGATGCGGATGGGGACCTAGCTACGTCGTCGCAGCTATCGATCTTTGACAATGGACTCATCTCTACCAAGATGGACCCCATAGCATTTAAAAAGATGGCGCATGACCATGAGACACAGTTTACGCAGCAGGAGAATATCGGTGGGCTGAAGTATACGGCGTCCTACGCTCCTATCCGGAATAAAGCGGGCACCACGATCGCGTACCTCAATGTACCGTACTTCGAGAAGTCGAAGACGATCAATGATGAGGTGTCATCATTCCTCATCACACTGATGAATGCGTATGTTTTTCTACTCCTGTGCGCGGCGGTAATGGCCTACTTCATCTCCAACTCTATCACGCGGCCACTGCGGTTTATCTCGGAGAAGCTCCGCATACTCAATCTCAATAAGCGCAACGAACCTATAGAGTGGAAAAGCCGCGATGAAGTGGGTACGCTGATATCGGAATACAACAAGATGATAGCCGAGCTGGAGAACAGCGCTGCGAAACTCGCCAAGAGCGAACGTGAATCTGCCTGGCGCGAGATGGCCCGGCAGATCGCGCATGAGATCAAGAACCCGCTCACACCGATGAAGCTCAGTATACAATACCTGCAGCGTGCTATAGATGAGGGCAAGGATGTGACAGAGCTCGCCAAGCGCGTCAATAAGACACTAATAGAGCAGATAGATAATCTATCTGCTATCGCTACGGCATTCTCGACCTTTGCGCAGATGCCGAAGTCGCAGAAGGAGGTCTTTGACCTCAATGACCTGCTGAATGGCATCGTGAGCCTATTCGCCAAAGAAGATAATGTGCGCATCCACCTCACTACGCATAAGACGGAAGCGATGATCCATGCGGATAAAAATCAGATGGTGTCGGTATTTAACAACCTGATCAAAAACGCCATACAAAGCATACCCGAGGGCAAGAAGGGCGATATCAATGTGATCACCATGGAGGAAAATGGCAAGATCAAAACCATCGTGATGGACAATGGCAGCGGCATTCCTAAGGAATCATACGACAAGGTCTTCGTGCCAAACTTCACTACCAAATCATCCGGCACCGGCCTCGGCCTGGCGATCTGCAAGCAGATCGTGGAGAGCATGGGCGGTGAGATATGGTTTGAGTCTACACCTGATGAGGGGACATCGTTCTTTGTGACGATGCCGTACTATAAGGAGGAGGAAGATTCGAAAGCTTAATTTGAGTTTTAATTGCCGTTGTATTCCGCGTCAAACATATTGGGGTGTGGGGTGAGAGTTTTAATTTAAAGCGGGGCGAATGTAGTCGTAAAAGGCAATAAGGGAAAAGGAACCGCTCCTCCTATAGAGCGGACGTGATCGAATGCATATAGCATCGAACCACTTCGGGTAAACAAACAAGGATGCCTTTAGTTGCCGTTGTATTCTGAGTCAAACATTACCGTGGGTTTAGGCATCAAAGATACATGCGATCAAAGCTAAGCCACTTTACAAAAGATAATTTCGGAGAAAGGGGGAGGATTTTTTATCACGCTTTTTGCGCACATAACCCTCAAAGGGTTTGAAACCCTTTAAGGGTTGACCAGCAGATAAATAACAGGGAGATCACTTTTTCTGCGACATCCTTTTGCGGATGCGCGAGAGGGAGACGGGGGTGATGCCGAGATAGGAGGCGAGATATTTGAGCGGAGCGCGGTCGATGAGGAATGTCTCTGTGTGAAGTATACGCTCATAGCGCTGCTCAGGGCTTCGCTGCGTGAAGTCCTCTATGCGATGTATGGCTGCGACGAGCGTAGCTTCCATCATCTGTACATAGATCATCATGACCGTAGGATCATTTATGGCCATTTTTTTGAAATCCTGAAAATCAAAAACGAATAGCAGGGTTTTTTCGATAGCAGCAGAGGTCTCCGTAGCGAGCGCATCGAGGTACAGAGTTTTGTATGGTGTGATAGTCTGCATCTCTACGGCAAAAAGCACGGTGACCTCTTCACCGTTTTCATCCGTGAGATAGTTCCTCATCATTCCTTCGATGACGAGGCCTACTTTGCGCGAGCGCTCACCGGCATGGATAAATACCTGGCTTTCTTCCAATACGACCATCTCCCCGAGGGATAAAACCGCGAACAATTTATCCTCCGGAAGAAACGGGAATTTGTCTTTTATACTCTGCACAAGATCAGCCACCTTTTGATTTTTTAACCAAGATGAATATACTTATGAAATGGCAAATAGGGCGCTCCCTGCATAGGCCGGTTTCTTATGTGCTGGTTATCAAAAGGTTTTCTTATTCCATTTTTTGGCACGGTTTTCCCACATATGGTATCTAAAAGATGAGAAAAGCGTATACATAACAAAAACAATGTGTTATGAAAAATAAAGCGGCGATAGTGATGGTGCTTGTGACGATGCTATTTGGATGCAATAAGTTGAAACACATACCATTTGAATATAGCTATCATACCTCGGTCAATGTGCCGGCAGCTCCTGTAGTAGGTGCGACGGTGACTGTGCCACTGACTGTCAAGACCAACATCGACTCAGTAATGGAGGCCAATCATACCAAGCCGGACCTGCTGCAAAGCGCTAAGCTGAAAACCCTTACGCTGTCGATCACTGCCCCTCCGGGACAGACATTTGAAGTGCTGAAAGGCATATCTGTCTATGTGGTGACAGACCAGGGAGATATGCTGATCGCACAAAAGCAAAACATATCAAGCTCAGCCTCTTCGCTGGATATGGATGTGGAAAATGTAGAGTTGAAACCATACCTCGTAGCCGAGAATATGAACCTCAAAGCTACAGTGACCACTGCCAATGGAATGACGAGGGAAATGACACTCTACTTCGATATGCGGGTGCACTTTGAGGCAAATCTGCTGGCGGCGTTTTAAAGCACTTCTGTAGAGTTGTTTATTGTGTCATTCCAACATCTGGAATATTTGTCGTTAGTACTTCTGCGCCGCCCCTAAATCCCCTGAAAGGGCAGGGTTGTTTCATTTTAATATTTTGTACTCGAACAGCCTTGCTTACGCCAGTTGTCGCCTCACCCATCTGCCTTCGGCATCTTCCCTCTCCTAAAGGAAGAGGGAAGAACCTATAGACTAAAAATCAGGCCTTTATATGCAAAAATTTTGTATGCAAATCGAGAATGAAGCATTGATTATCAAAGATTAATTACACGTAGTGCAAGAGCTTTTCACCCATAAAAAATAGAAAAATTATAAAAGTCGTTCGAAGAAGCCTGCGGAAAACCTACCCGACTAATCTGGCATCAATCAACCCATGCGGACAAGCTCTATCTGATAATAACAATGCATCAGTAGTAAAAAGGCAAGAGAATATATGAATCCTTCGCAATGTATTAAAGCTCTCCTTTAAAAGGTTTGGAGGCGGCGCAGAAGCAATAATATCGCCATTTTAGACGTTGAAATACTAGAATGAAACAGCCCTGCCTGAAGGTCCCGATAGCTATCGGGATTAATACATTGCAAAATCGATGGTTCGACATACATATCAGCAACCGCAATGTGTGTAAAATGACTAAAGAATGACCACCTTTAGGCCCCGTTGAGCGTCAAAATCACTACATTTGCGCCTTATCCGAATACGCCTTGTTTCTCCGCTCCATCCAGCTCACCAATTTCAAGAACCACGAGAAGAGGTCGTTTGACTTTTCCTGCAAGGTCAACTGCTTCATAGGCCCCAACGGGATGGGGAAGACGAATATCCTCGATGCCATCCACTATATCTGCCTGACCAAAAGTTACTTTAACTCAACCGACCAGCAGAATATCCGCTTTGGGGCAGACTTCATGAGGCTGGACGGTACGGTGACGGTCAAGGACCAGCCATACGGGATCGTCTGCAAGCTTCCTGTCGGGAAAAAGAAGGATTTTACGGTCAATGACCTGCCATACAAAAAGATGAGTGACCATATCGGCCTGATGCCTGTGGTGATGATCGCACCGGATGACCACCTGCTGATCTCAGGCCCCAGCGAGGAGCGAAGGAAGTTCATAGACAATACGATCTCCCAGACCGACCGTGAGTACCTGGAGCACCTCATGCTCTACAACAAATACCTCGACCAGCGCAATGCCCTGCTCAAAAGCCTCAATGCGGGTGGCAAGCGCGATGACCTGCTGCTGGAGAGCTACAATGAGAACCTCGTGCGCTACGGGGAGTCGATCTATGACAAGCGCAAACAGGCGCTGTCTGAGCTGGAACCGATCTTTCGCCACTATCACCAGCTGGTGTGCCTGGAGCGTGAGCAGACCTCATTTGTGTATGATAGTACGCTGAACACCAGCCCACTGGCCGGGCAGCTCCGCGATAACCTGTCCAAACAGATCATGATGGAGCGCACACTGGCCGGTCCGCACCGCGATGATATCGCTTTCATGCTGGGCGATACACGCCTCAAACGCTTTGGCTCACAGGGCCAGCAGAAGTCCTTCCTCATTGCCCTAAAACTAGCTCAATACCATTTTATCAAAGCTCATAAAACTTTCCACCCATTGTTGCTTATTGACGATATTTTTGATAAAATTGATGGGGAAAGAAGCAGACAATTGGTCCAGCTCCTGTCAGGGGATGATTTCGGTCAGATATTTATCACCGATACGGAGGAGAAACACATCACTGATGAGCTGGGTACGAAGACCGGACTGTTTGATATCTACAAAATTTCATAACGCCATGAGAAAGACAAATGAAGTAACACTGGGCGCAGCGATACAGTCGATGCTCACAGAGCTCAACCTCCGCCATGGCGTATATGAGGCTAAGATAGAAGCTATGTGGGAGGCCGTAATGGGACGCTCTGTAGCCCGCCATACTACCAAAATACAGCTCAATGCCGACCGCCTCTATGTGACCGTCGACTCCGCTCCGCTGCGCAATGAACTCTTCTACTCACGCCTCAAGATCAGGGATGTGATCAATCATGAGCTGGGTGCAGATGCTGTCAAAGATGTTTTCATATACTGACCCTAACACCTAAACTATACCCTACATAATGAAACCCACCCACCTATTGCTCACCCTGCTCATCGGCCTCCTGATGAGCACATCTGCGCTGCCCGCCCTGGCAGCCAGGGAAAAGATGAAGCGCAATGTCACATTCATCGTCCGCAAACCGGATAAGATCAAAAATATTGCAGCGAGATTTCAGGTGACACCAAAGCAGCTCACCACGCTCAATAAGCATGTGCACAAAGGGCAGATAGTATATGCGGGCAAGGCGCTGGTCATACCCGTATGGCTCCAGAGGAAATCCGGCAATCAAAACGAATCATCGGAATTTAATCCCGCTGACTATATACTCGCAGGAGATTCACTCGATGAGTATATCGGAGAGGACTTCATCAATACGATGGATATCGAAGCAGATACGGTCAGGCGTGGAGCCATAGACCGGGAGGTCAAAGTACTCGACAAAAAACTCTACGTACTCTATGTCAGCTATGACTCCGTATTGCGTGTGGAGAATGCCGAGTTCTCCGATCTGTCGCTGAGGGAGCAGAAAAAGCTATTGATCTCAAGAATGAGAAACAATCCTCACGCCTCTCTCAACGCCTCGATAGACAGCCTCAACGCACATAAGGCAAGGCTCGCAGCAGAGAAGGCAAGGATAAATGCGCGGGTAGCGGATTATGAAAACCTGGTGGAAAATGCATTGTATGCAGAAGCACATCCGGAAGGAGCAGAAGATATCAGGACCATCAGGTTAAGAGAGTGGGGCGATGACCCGACCAAAGCCCCTGCTGGCCAGAAGGGCACAAAAAGCAAAAAGTAAATTGAAGGATAAGTTTTTAATATTTTGCGCAGTACTGCTCTCATGTATACCCGCCCTGCTCCATGCCCAACAGGGTGAGCCGGAGGACGTGTCTACCAAAATCGTATCCTATATCATCATCAAAGGCGACAAACTCAAGAATGTCGCTATCCGTTTCCAGGTGCCGGTGCGCACGCTGAAAAAACTCAATAAACTCAAATCAGGAACCTTTGTCGTATACCCCGGCCTGACACTGCAGATACCTGTCAAAGTACGCCCAAAGGTCTGGGACCCTACCAAAGAGGACATATCTGACAATGGCCTGCTCAGCCAGGACAGGCGCCCGTCTGTAGACTATGAGATCATCACCGATAGTTTTGATTACGACATCAGGGATGATTTTGTCGCAGTCTCGGATGCGGTGGATGATTCGCTGCAGTTTGAGAAAGTGGGTGTACACATGAGCAAAATAGATAAGCGCATCAACCTGCTCAACTACCGTATAGATTCGATCAAACAGGTCGAGTTTAGTTTTGACTACCAGGAGTCGGATATAAACTCGGTGCTGGGCAGGATGAAAGTAGCCCGCGACAGGTACTATACCAACGGCCCTCTAGGCAGAGAAATCGACAGCCTCAACCGTATCAAAGCAAAGCTGGGCAACCTGCGCGTACGCCTTCGCAATAAGATCACTGAGTACGAATACCTGATGGACAATGCCGGGTATTCCAAAGAGAATTATGAAAAAGAAGAAAAAGGCAAAGACACTCACTGGGGCGACCAGATCACCTTTGAGAGCAACTATGCCCGTAGCAAAGCGAAGCATCAGGAGCTGATAGCAGAAGATACTGCAACAAAAGCCAGGGTGGACTCTATACAGGCAGCCGCTAAGGCGGCAAAAGCTGCGGCAGCTCTCAGGGACTCTCTGGCGGCCATACCCAAACAGGTGGCAGTGATCAAGGACACAGTGCCCGCACCTCCTAAACCTGTCGCTGTGGTCAAAGACAGCATAGTACCACAACCTAAGCCTGTCGCAGTAGTAAAGGACATTACCCCTCAACCCAAGCCCGTAGCAGTAGCGCCTAAACCCGCTACTCCTGCTCCTAAGCCTGCCCCTGTGGTGAACAATACAACACCACCACCTAAGCCGGTAGCTCCAGCCCCGAAACCTGTAGCTGCAGCGCCACCTGTAGTAAAACCAAATCCTACTGCTGCAAAGCCATCGCCATTTGGGCTAAACCAGAAAGTCGATATCGCTCCGCTGATCGTGAAAAATAATCAGATAGAAATACCATCGCGCTATAACCGCAAACTGGAGCTTCTGCCATCTTCTGCTATAGCCGAGAAACCAGTGAGCAAAGATGTGGCACCGGCTCCGGTCAGCAAGGATGTAATAGCCACAGCCGTTTCTATCAAAACAGATACCTCGGTAAAGCCAGCTATCGTCGTAGCGTATATTGATACTACACCAAAGATCACAGTGGATACGGCGCTAAAAACAATTAATACAGTCGTCGTAAGGGATACGATCAAAACAGTGCTCATAGTACCTGCTGATACCGCAAAAAAAGCAGCTTCAGTCGCTATCGCAAAAGACTCGATAGTCAAACCGGCTATGCCTGTAGTCAGGACAATAGACACGACACATAAAGCCGCTCCTGTCGCTGCCGCGAAAGACACAACCACCAAACCTATAGCTCATACTATCAGGATAGATACTGCGCATAAAGCCATACCTGTCATCCACATCAAAGACGTCACAGCTAAACCCGCTGCTCCCACAGCAGTGGTCAAACCGATAGATAAAACCCCTAAAGCCGCTGTCACCGTTCATGCTAAGGACACTGTGGCGAAGGTGGCTAAAGCTGTCACTCCTGTGAAAAAACCGGAGGCCGCTAAAACGACAACGGCTAAGGCAAATACATCAGCACCTGATACTGCAAGTGAAGACGCAGCTACTAAAGCGGCACGTGAAAAGAATGCAAAGAAGGCAAATGAAATTGCCATCAAGACACCTAAAAAGGAACCGGTCGCAAAACCTGTGACCGCTCAGGACAATGCGACGAAAAAAGATACCATCGCAAAAGCAGAGCCTGCGGCTCCTGTGATGGAGAAAGTCGAAGTAGCCGATATTTCCCGTGGCACATCGGACCCGCTAGGCTATTCCGGTAGACATCTCAAACTGGATACGAAGTATGACTCTACTATGCTGCACAGGGAAGTCAAGATCAATCAGGACCCGCTGGCGAGCTATAAGACCGATTCAAACTTTGTGATCACCAATGTGCAGCTGAAGGAGATCCCGATCATAGAGTACAAAAACAAACCGAAGTACCTGATCCCTGTAGATTCGCTGAGCCAGATCAAGGGTGAGTTCTATCTCATCAGGGCGAGGCAGGTATTGGAGAAGGGCGACTTCAAAGAGGGAGACAAATTCCTGAGGAAAAGCCTGGAACTCAATCCAAACAACGCGGCTACCTGGATGCTCCATGCCGATCTCTGCCTCACTACAGGTGCGGTAGACAAGGCACTCAAAGAATACCTCATCTCCGGTGAGATAGACTCCAGCAATCCGAAAGTGTTTTATAATATAGCGCTACTATTTGCGAAGGCGAATGATGAGCAGAAGGCGTATAAGTATTTCTCCAAAGCTACCGACGTCAATGATAAATACTTGCTGGCCTATATGGGCCGCGCATCAGTACTGATGGACCAGCGCGACTACGAAGGAGCCATACAGGACTACGACAAGACCCTTAGCATAAACAAATACTACTCTCCTGCCTACAAAGGCCGCGCACTGGCCAAAATGGAAGCAAGAAGGTTTGATGATGCCGTCACAGACTTCAATCAATACCTGGAGATAGAAGACCCGGATGGATACGTCCTCTATCAGCGTGGCATAGCCAAGATACTTTCCAATAACCTGCTGCAAGGTTGCCTCGATCTGTCATCCTCTATGGAGTTAGGATTCAAAGACGCAGAGAAGGCGATCAAGAAATTCTGTGAGTAAGATATACCAGTAGAGACACAAACCACGAAGTGGAAGATTAGTCTCATCTCATTCAAAAAAACTCAGCACACCCAAAAATCCTTCCTGGGTGCAATCCCCCTTGAAAAGCAAGGCTGTTTCATTCTAGTATTTTGTGTTACGGGAGCCTTGCTGTCGCCAGACGTCGCCTCACCCATCTGCCTTCGGCATCTTCCCTCTCCTAAAAGGAGAGGGAAGAACCTACTGACTCAAAAACAGTGTTTTAAATCAAACTCTGATGAGTCAAAAATAGAGAATGAAACAGCCCTGCCTTGAAAAGGGGGCAAGGGGATTGAAATTACTTCTTAGCCTTCTGTATCTACCAACCTCCCAATCAAAAAAAACTCAGCACACCCAAAAATCCTCCTTGGGTGTATTCCCCCTTGCAAAGGGGGCCAGGGGGATTGAAGTTACTTCCTCGCCTCCTGTACCTTCGCCATCACCCAGCCTTTCTTTGCAAAGTCACGGGCTTTGTACCAAAGGAAAACACCCGGTATAAACCTCTTGACATACCAAACCAGCCTCGCCATGAATGGATGGAAAATATGGAAGGCATTATCACCCGCCTGGGTCAATATTATTTTTGCCACATCGGCCGGTTGTATCTGCACTTTTTTGATCACCGCTTTTCCGATGCTCACTGCGCTTTCAGGGCCCTTACCATGTTGCATCACATTGCTGCGAAAGAAGGTCGGCATCACAACGCTCACACCGATACCGAAAGGTTTGACCTCCGCATAGATAGATTCTGACATAGATATCACGGCTGCTTTCGTCACATTATACATGCTCATATTGGGCATATTGGCGATGCCTGCAGCTGAGGCGATACTGATGATGTGGCCTGCGCCTTGTTTCTTCATGACAGGTATAGCGAAGTGGGTACCATAGATCACAGCCATCTGATTGATACCGACGATCCACTCCCAGTTCTTTAGTTCATATTCATCGAAGAGGCCACCATCACCCACACCGGCGTTATTGATCAGGACATCTATGCCGCCTGCCCTCGCGATGAAGTCATCAAAGGCACCTTTATAGGCCGTCTTGTCCGACACGTCAAAGGAGTATTCGAGTACTTTACCGCCTTTGGCTTCTATCATTGCCTTACTCTCAGCTGCGCTCCGGGCATTGATATCAGTGATGCCGACTGTCCAGCCATCAGCGCCCAACAGAAGCGCCAGTTCGCGGCCAAGGCCGCCGCCTGAACCTGTGATGAAAGCCCTTTTGGATGGAAACCGGGAAGAGAGTTTTAAAGATGACATGTATGTTTGTTTAGTTGATTTTGAATATATGCAAAAGATAAACGGTCACAAAGAAAATATTATATACGACATCGCGGATATATCAAACAGAAAAGAAACGTGCTAAAATAAAACAACCGGGGCTAAGCCCCGGTCGCATTATATATTTACAACAAACAAGTTGTTTGCTTTAATACTTGAGAACCTTGACCTCTGTCCTTCTGTTCTTGCTATGTTGTTCTTCAGTACAATTTGAATCGTCCTTCGGCTCGCATACACAACCGTTGACGAGTTTCGACTCGCCATATCCGGCAGCGAGTATGCGGCTCATTTTGATCTTCTTTGATACTATATAGCTCACTGCAGCCTTTGCACGCCTTACAGAGAGTTGATCGTTATATTTCGCCGATGAGCGGCAGTCAGTGTGCGAACCGAGTTCCATCTCCAGCGTAGGATTGTCTTTCATGATGCGCACGACGTTGTCCAGTTCCTTGGCTGCGTCAGGACGTATGAATGATTTATCCAGGTCATAGTAGATATTGTTGATGACCCATGTTTGTCCTACATAGAACTTGCATGGTCCTTCGATCTCTTGTCCCGGCTTCAGTCCATGCGTAGAGATCGTATCTATGCGGCCATTGTGTTCGACAGTATATTTCTTATTGAGGTTCAGGTCGAGACGTACGTACATTTCCTTATTGGGCTGTACTTCTTTCCTCTCGCCAGTGCTCAGGTCAGTGTATGCCACTGTCGAGGTGAAGCAGTTCGCAGTAAGCGGTACCATGACTTTCAGGTCTTTGCTCTCTATGAGGAAATTCTTCACGATCACGCCGGTAGTAGGATCTGCATCTGCGGGGCCGATCTGTGCGGTGATAGTAGCATACTCAGGCGATGTAATGGTGTAATTATCCACAGCTATCTCCGTCTGGAATCCACCCAGCGAATCAGTAGAATAAGTAAGGGAAGGCTTGCCTGCAGCTGTGACATAGATACCTACGTTATTGACCGGAGCGTTGCTTTCTTTATTCATTACATGTACGACGAGCCTCATGACCTTTTTAGCCAGAGGGATCGTGACTATAGTACTTTTATCGGCAGGAGTGATCTGTACGCTGGCGGTTGTATAATCATCCTTGCTCGCAGTGACAGTGCAATCAGTACCTACTTTCATGATATAGTCCTTCGTGCCTTGCACATTTGTAAAGGAACCGATGTCCTTGCTATGCGGGCAGCTGAGCATCAGGCTTACTTCTTTGAGTGGTTCCTTAGTGAGAGCATCTACTACTTGTACTATGACATTATAAAGCTTAGGGCGGTTCATATTGAACGCGTAGATGTCATCATCCCCCATGCCTCCGCTGCGATTGCTCGCAAAGAAACCATGCTTGTTTGCGCTGTCTACCACGAAGCTGAAATCGTCACGGTTGGAGTTGACCGGATAGCCTACATTCTCAGGCTTGGTCCACTTTCCGTTTTCCATTTTGGTCATGTAGATGTCGAGGCCACCGAGGCCACCGAGTGCATCCGAGGCAAAATACAAGATACCATCAGAAGCTATGAAAGGGAATTTCTCATCATACCTGGTATTGACATCAGGACCGAGATTGACCGGCTCGCTCCACATAGCAGTGGTATTGGTACGGGTACACATGTACAGATCGGAACCTCCCTGTCCACCCGGCTTGTCACTGCTGAAATAAAGCGTATTGCCATCTTGCGAAAGTGCAGGGTGAGCGCAGGAATAATCTTTGCTATTCATGATCAGCGGCTGTAGCTTGCTGTGCTTCTTGTCGGTGAAGGTCATGGAATAAAGCTGCAGGTGAACGGTCTTTTTGTCCGCAGCTGTCTTTGAAGTACTCTTCTTATAATTACTGCGGGTAAGGATCAGCTCATTGGTCGGTGCATAGAATGCTACCGGTCCGTCATGGAATTTTCCATTGGGCCTGCACTTCTTTACTTTCTTGACATCAAAGGTAGTGGCTCCCTGAGATTGCGGCTGTGCGATAAAGATCTGGTAGTAGTTCCTTGCGCTCCAGTTGTCAATGAGGTTATTGTCGCGCTTGCCATTCCTGTTTGAGGTAAAGAAAAGCTTGCCGTCTTTGTAATAAGCAGGGCCGAAATCAGAAGCACCGGAGTTGAAGTTGGCCAGCTCAACTTTGAAGATACCTTTGTCTTTGGACAGGTCGGTGACATTGTCGATGCCCGCTATGATCTCGTCTACATTTTTATCGCCGGGAGCTACCGCCTTGTATTTCTCATAGTAGACCTTGGCTTCGTCATACTTCTGGTTGGCGCGCAGTGCTTCTGCCAGGTAAAATTTATTCATCGGCATATCAGCGCGGTTCGCTACTTTCTTATACCATATCTCCGCATTGGCGGGCTGATTGAGCATGCGGTATGCATCGGCCGTCTGCTGCTGGAGGTAGACGCTATCACCTTTATGCTTCCTGAGGCTGACCGCATAGAAATCGATGGCCTTCTGGAAATTGAAAACAGCATATGCCTTATCACCCCTCCTGGTGTGATAGCCCTTCTTCTGCGCCATGGCTGACATAGCCATCATCAGTATCACCGATATTATTATAGTTTTTTTCATACTCACTATGCTTGTGTTTAGGATTCCTTTGGGTTTTTAGAAATAAGTAACGTAGCGCGGTGATGCGTAGCGCTTGTTTTTGTTTATAAATTCATAGCCGATCATAAAGTCGTGCGAACCATACTTCGCTATGGTGTTGAGGCCACTGAGCGCGTAGTCAAATCCATAACCGATACGCAGGCTATGCGTGACCTTCAGCTCAGCCCAGATGACAAAGGCAGTTCCCTGCTTATTGTCATAGCCGGATGCAAGGCGATAAGTGCCGCCCAGCCAAAACCTGTCTGCAAACAAAAGGCCGAGGCTCGCGTCAAAGTCAGGGATATTCCTGTCGAGGCCTTTCACATATTTCACGAGGAGGGATGGACGGACCTTGACCACAGATGTCTCGCGGCCTATGACCACACCGGCTGTAAAAATGTAATGATTGTACTGGCGGATCAGACCGTCGCTCATACTGGTCCCGAGGCTGCCGTTTAGCTTCATAGGAAGTATATGCGGTACGGAGAGACCGATATAATATTTGCGGCTGTAGATATAGATACCGGCACCCACGTTAGGCACGAAGATGGATTTATTGACCGAAAATATATTGTCAGTATAACCTTGTGCTGCGAGCTCCGATGGGATCGCGTCTGTATTGCGCTGCTGGTAGTATGTACCACCGGCTTGTATACCCAGGCAGATCTTCGTCTTGCGGACTTTTATCCTATAGGCAAAAGATGCTGTCGCACTGAAAGAGGTAGTAAGCCCCAGCTTATCACCGGCGAGTATGAGGCCCAGCGCTACATTATTGCGACGTAGCGGAGCATCTATGCTGATATTGCCGGTGCGCGGTGCACCATCGATCCCTGCCCACTGGTGGCGGTATATGGCCATCAGGTTCACCACCTCGTGACTGCCCGCATAGGCAGGGTTGAGATAGAGCCCGTTGAACATATACAAACTATAGTGTGCGTCCTGCTGCGCCTGAAGGCCGGTAGAGAGGCTGGTCAGAACTATACAAGCGAGAATTAATTTCTTCATACCTGTGAATTTTATACTGAAATAATTTTCCATGATCTTCTTTTTGTCTTTGGGTTATCTGCTTACCTGAATAAATCCGCCGTGTTGTCCTTTACTTCCATCGTTGTAATAATAGATATAGAAGTAAGTGCCGTCGGGCAGTACCTCTCCCCTTCCGTTCTTTCCTTCCCAGTTATTGGTATAGTGGCCATTGCTATCCCACACCTGGTCACCCCAGCGGTTGAATACTTTGAGTGTAGCATCAGGGTATGTGTCGTTGCAATTGACATAGAAGTCGTCATTCTGTCCGTCTCCATTCGGAGAGATACCTTTCAGCCAGTAGCAGGTAGCATTCTTAGCGTTGACCGTCACTGGAATGGTGGCTGTGGTGCAAGTATTGCCACCGGTGCAAAGCGTTACACAGAATGAATCCGGGCCAGTGTAATTAGAATCAGGTGTATAGGTGATGCATATCTGATGGATAGTGGAATCCAGTGCAACAATGGTCGCCACCCCATGCTGGCCCTGGCATAGTATAAGCGCTATGAGCGAACTGTCTACATTAGAAGTATAGGAGAAGCAAGCCGAAACGGCGGAATCCGCCTGTGTCACCATAGGCGCACCTGTGATCGTGAGTGGATACGCCACTGTGATATACACATTCGCTGTATCGCAATAAACTGGTGTGCCGCCATCACAGATGATGTAAGAAAAAGTATCCGCACCCTCATAATTTGCATCCGGTGTGTAAGTGAGAGTACCGTTTCCATTATCTACCAAAGATCCATTTGAAGGGTTATTCAGCACAGTTAGCGCAATAGTTAAATTCCCATCGGGATCATCGTCATTGTCCAAAACATTTATTATTACGCTTGTATTAGGCTTTACCTGTACGATATCATCCAAGGCCACCGGTGGTTGATTGGTAGTAGTCACACAGACCACGAGCGCTGAGGTGTCGCACATATTCGGCGTACCTCCGTCGCAGAGGGATACCAGCATAGTGTCGCAGCCGATGTAGTCAGTGATCGGAGTATACACATATGTACCCGAATCGGTCAATACCAATACACCATGAGCCGGTGTCGACACCACTGTATATGTAGCTGACGGGCCATCTACATCGCTGTCGTTTGTCGCCACTGTGCCTGATATCTGAGTATTTACCAGTGTATTGGCATTATCATCATTGGCGACCGGCGCGTCATTGACGGCTGCAGTTGTGATATACACTGTCGCTGTATCGCAGAGGTTTGGCAGGCCACCATCGCAGTATACATAGGTAAAGCTATCCGTGCCGCTGAAATTTGCCGCAGGCGTATAGGTATATGTACCATTGACTCCAAGATTCACAGTGCCATGCGCAGGACGGACATCCACACCGAACAAAGCGCTGGGACCATCACTATCAGTATCGTTGGTAGCGACAGAACCATTGATAGGTGTGTCCTCCAAAGTACTAACGGTATCGTTCACTGCATCAGGCCTGTTATTCAGCGCGTCGATAGTGAGCACTACCATTGCCGTATCGCAGAGGTCCGGCGTTCCGCCGTCGCAGAGTGAATAGGTAAAAGTATCCGCACCGTTGTAGTTGCCCGTCGGTGTATAAGTGTAAGTACCTGTACCATTGAATACAACTGTACCATGCGACGGACCATTAGCCAGGGTAAAGTTTGCAGCCGGGCCATCGATATCGGAATCATTGCCGGATACTGAGCTGCTCACAGCAGAACCCTGGAGGGTGGAAGCGGTATCATTGACTGCCACAGGCGCATCATTGACTGGATTCACTGTAATAGTGAGCGTATCATTACTACAAGCCGCAGGCAGTGGAAGGCCATTGTCGCAAACAGAGATCACGATAATATCTGTTCCGTTAAAATTTGCCGCAGGGATGTAGGTATAGGCGCCACTGGTATTTATGAACAGTGTGCCATGAATCGGCGCGAGGACCGGCGCAGTGATGGTACGCAGTGCAGTGCCCTCAGGATCACTGTCTCCCGGTAGTATATTGCCGCTGACGGGGGTGTCCTCGTTAGTAGTGTTTACATCATTGATGACCACCGGCGGATCATTGACCGGAGTGACTGTGATTATCAGGGTGTCATTCTTGCAAATGGCAGGAAGCGGCGTACCTCCGTCGCAAACTATAATGACTACCGTATCCGTCCCGCTGAAATTAGCAGCAGGCGTATAAGTATATGTACCGTTCGCATTGACCACTATCGTGCCGTTTGAAGGGCCGCTGACCGGTGTGGTATTTGCAGTCATAGTAGTGCCGTCAGGATCGCTGTCGCCTGCGGTGATCACGGTGCCGCTCACAGGAGTATCTTCATTAGTAGTATTCGCATCATTGATGACAGTAGGAGCATCGTTGACCGGTGTGACGGTGATGATGAGCGTGTCATTGCTGCAAGCCGGAGGCAATGGTATACCGCCGTCGCATATCGCTATCACTATTGTATCATTACCCGCGAAGTTTACATCAGGTGTATAGAAATAGGTGCCATCTGTATTGACGAGCAGGCTACCATGCGATGCATCCCTGACCGGCACAGAGCCCGCGCCGAGAAATGTACCATCAGGGTCATTTTCACCGGCGGTGAGGACAGTGCCGCTCGTCGGCACCTCTTCTGTAGTGGTATCAAAGTCGTTAAAAACGATCGGAGGATTATTGACAGCCGTGATCGTGATCACCACTGTGGCGGTATCGCACAGATCAGGTGTACCTCCATCGCACAGTGAATACCAGAAAGAATCAACTCCATTATAATAAGTGGCCGGCGTATAGGTATATGTGCCATCAGCATTGACCACTACGATCCCATGGAGAGGGTTTGAAGCCTGGGTATAGTTGGCGGCTGGTCCGTCTATATCGCTGTCATTGGTGGCTGTAGTACCGCTGGCTGGAGTATTCTCCGGAGTGATGGTTGTGTCATTCACTGCTACGGGAGCCACATTCTGCGCTGAGGCCATCAGGGCCGTGGCCATAAACAGCGCAAATAAAATACATCTATGAGCCGGGGAAAATTTCGTCATACTACTGGTTTTAAATTAGTTGAGCTTATGCCGGGCTATATCAGCTGATATAATCCGGCATAGGTCGGCTACAAAAGTATGTTAACAGCGCCTCCCACAAAGTATTTGCGACTTTTGATATCAACAGTGTGCAAAGTTTGTATAGCGACTTATACTAATGAAGGACAATAAGAAGCATTTAGCAAATGCGATAAATGGGAGAAATCCGGTGTTTCCATTTGAATGTTAACGATTTGTTAAAACAAATTTAACAAATACGGAATTCCTTATTATCTTACAGCAACTAAAACCCCCTCCCCCATGAAGAAAATATACACTCTCCTGTTATTTTTCTTGTTCCTATCTATTACGTCTACTTACGCCCAGATCACAGGCGACACAGCAGTTTGTGCCGGTGAAACATCGGTGTATCACGCGCCTGTTGTCGCCGGTGCGACATACTCGTGGAGCCCCAGCGGCGGTACTGTCGCCGGCACCTCCACGCTGGACAGTGTGGTCATACAGTGGGGCGCCGCAGGCACGGGCACCCTCATTGTGACGATCAATAATCCCAACAACACGGTCACGACCTATACGCTCACAGTGACCATACACCCGCGGCCACATCCGGTCATATCCACTGTGCCCTATGCGACCTGCCCGGTAGATACGGACCGTCAGGGTGGCACCGGACTCCCGGGACACGGGCCCGTCTGTGTGAAGGTCTGCAAAGGTGCGACCATCAGCTACTCTACTCCGCTACATGCGCTGAGCACATACCAATGGATCGTCACGGGCGCTTCTGTAGTGACAGGGGTGAATACCAATAGCATCAATGTGACCTGGGACACGACGGCCTATGGCCATATCGTAGTATATGAGACCAATCTCTGGGGATGCACAGACTCTGCGACCTTATGTATAGAGAAGCTTCCTTTGCCGAAGGCGCTCTTTACCTCTCAAACTTCTGTTTGCAGATTTTCCAATGTGCTTTTCACCAATCAATCTACCGGCGCGACTTCTTATCAGTGGACCTTTGGCGATGGAGGTACGTCCAATTTATTTTCGCCTACGCACTCCTACTCTACTGCCGGTACCTATACTATTACGCTCATTGCATTGACGGATTGCCATTGTGCGGACACATTCAGCAGGACGATACATGTGGACTCGATGGCGGGGCCGACTATTACCTGCCCTTCTACACTTTGCCCCAATCAGCCTGCTACATACAGCGCTACTGCAGCAGCAGGATGTGTATACCACTGGCTCATAAACGGCGGAACGATAACCTCCGGCCAGCTGACACCTACGGTCAATGTACTCTGGGGACCGGGGCAACTCGGCTCACTAGGCCTCT
>JAOQAO010000099.1 GCA_025963485.1 Bacteroidota bacterium
CGTCAACTTAAGGGTTTAATTAAACCTCATTTATGTATGTGTTATCCCTTAGCGTTGCGAGTGCCGAACAGCCAATTACCTCACCCCGCTCCGATTTGCTTTGTCAAATCGGAGCGACCCTCTCCAAATAATTGGAGAGGGTAACAATAGCATTGCCTGGCTAAATCTGTCATTTTTAGCCTAAAACTAATCCCGACGTAGGTTTGCGGAACATTTTTGTCAGCTTAAGTTGACGCGTATGCCATGCACTGGAGAGGGTCGATTGATTTGCACCAAGCAAATCAATCGGGGTGAGGCGAAAGCAGCATCAAGGCTTCAGCGAAAGTATTCACCCACCACTCCTAAACTCCAGCGGCGGCACCCCCGCCCTCTGCTTGAAGAACTTCGTAAAATGTGCCGTATCGCTGAAGTTCAGGTCAAAAGCTATCTGCTTGATCGGTTTCTGCGAGTATTTCAGCAGACGTTTCGTTTCAATAAAGATACGCTGATGGATAAACTCCAGCGCTGTCACGCCTGCGAACTGCCGCGTGATATCATTAATAGCCTTCGTAGATATATTCAGTCGTTTTGCATATTCTGATACCGAGTGTTCTGTCCGGTGGCTCTTCTCCACTTCCCTACGAAACTGTATGTATTGTAGTGCCTCCACAGAGTGCATAGGCAGCAGCGGTATATCCAGTATCTGCATACACTTCGATACAAATATAGAGAGCAAGTCGAGTAGTATCTGGTCGCGGCTTTGAGATTTGGCTGCATTCTCCTTTTGCATCAGGGCGATGATGTGGTCCATATATTCTTTATCATCAGCATTGAGCTGCAGCACTGGCGGCTCTCCCGAGTCCATATAGTTAAAGAGTTTCATCAGCAGGTTCTTCGTTTCATCCTTGAGAAGGAAGAACTCCTCTGTAAAGAGGATCACATGGGCCAGAAAGCCCTCTCTGCCATCGAGTGCGTGAAGTTGTCCTGGCAATACGAAATGAATAGAACCCGGCGTAGTATCAAGCGTAGCAAAGTCTATAGTATGCTTACCTGTACCTTTGGTGAAAATAAAAATAGACCAGTGGCGATGCCGGTGTGCCACATCAGGTATTTCAAAATTCTTCTCGGAGATAGTGATAAAGCTGAAGTGGATATCACTTAAAGTAGAAAAGTGGTGGACAGGAGCAGATTTAAGTCGCTTCATTTCCATCACTTTCCCTTTATCTTTTTAATCAATGATCAGATCAATGTGCCACGATCAGCTTGCGGCGGGCTATAGATTCACCGCCTTTGTTGACCGCTACTATGTATGAGCCATTTGCGATCGCTTTGGTAGCCACTAGCGCTTTGCTTCCTTCCACCTTATTTTCAGATACCAGCCTGCCATTTATATCCAGCACTTGTATTGACATTTCGGCATCGATAGCCACATTCATGCCCAGATCGATGCTGACCAGATCACTCGCAGGATTTGGATACAGTGCCATAACACCATCCTCGGTTTCCTTGATGCCATTCACCAGGCCATCCTCTGAGTAGAACCACAGCTCGCGTCCGGCGTTATTGAAGTTAGCCGGGATCACGATCTTATTGTCATAATAGGTGAAATCAAAATTGTCTATCAGGCCGCAGCTAGGGGTATAGTCAAACGGATGGGCAACTGTGACACCAGCCGGCATCTCTACCTTGATACCTGCACTGGTGCCGTCAGTGATGCACATGACTTGCTGGCCTGTCGCGCTGTCATAGGCCGTGTAGAATACTTTATTGCCCATAGATATTACGGAATTCGGATTGACGGAGAAACCCAGGCCGCCTAGTGATAAGCTGCTTTTTGAGAAGCTGCTTTGGACACCTGTCACGGCATCGATCACATTGAAGCCGTTGTTATCTGCATTCGGGTAATATAATTTGTTATTTGAAAAGCTCATTGTTCCTACCGAACTTGAGATCCGCTGCGGTGAGGATGACGGGCTTAGTTTATATAGGCTGTAGCTCAGAGTATCATATGCGGTGAACCACAATGATCCTGCACATATGGTCAGGAATGCTGGATAAGTATTGCCGCCCGGCGTGCTGAGCACTTTGGTTACCGCGCCGTTTTCTGTACCGTCAAATGACCACAGGTCATCACCTTGTCCCGATAGTGCACCGACGATATAGAGCTTATTGTCAAAAGCCTTAATGAAACTCGCAAAGGCCAATGTCCAGTGGCTGGTAGCGCTGTCAGCGAGCGTTTTCACAGGCTTGGTCCCTGCTACTGTTCCATCCGACTTCCATATATCGCTGTTGACGATGAAATATACATTCCCATTCATATCGCAGTAGCCATTGGCTCCGACGTATGATACGATATTGATCGACGCCAGGCTTTTCGTGCCGCTAATGGTACCATCGCTGACCATTACATCCGTATTGGTACAGAAAATGAGCTTGCCATTTGCTACACCTGCGCTTTGGTCGGCCAGTAGCGTATTGAAGCTCAGGTTTAGGTCGCCTGCCTTGGTCGTACCTGCTGTAGTGCCGTCGCTCACGTAGAGGTCATAGTCATCTGTCGGCGCCTGGTTTGTAGTTGTTTCGTTGGCCAGGAACATCAACTTATTACCCACCACTCTCAGATCGCCGATATGGGCGCCGCCATTCGCATTGATGTCTTTGATTTTGTGCGTACCAGCCTGACTACCATCGGTCACCCATAGTTCGTCATTGTATGGCTGGTCCGTACCTACGAAATACAGCAATCCGTTCATCTTGGCGAAATGCTTCAGGTCTCCTGCACCGTAGATATATTTGCTGCTATCGGAGAACAGATTATCACAGTAGCCCTGATTTGGGTTGACTTCTACCATGTTAAAAGTGCCGGCTTTAGCCCCCAGAGAGAGCGTCAACAGCGCGATGATCAGTAATCCATTTTTCATAACTATAAATTTAAGATTATAAAAATACTCTTCCTTCTTTAATTACTATTGTACAAAAGGGCCCATATCTTGTACATTTAGGAAAGAAAATGGCTTTTTATCGCCATTCCTCTTTCCGATAGCAAAGGAGTGATTTTCAATACTGTAAAGGTTGTAGATTTAAGACTATCTGTTGTATATCCCTTAGTTTATCAATATGTGCAGGGAAAAACCGAAGACAGAGGGCTCAACTTATTTGAATTAACAACTGAGAATTATCTCAGTTGGTTCTTCCCCTCTCCTTCGGAGAGGGAAGATGCCGAAGGCAGACGGATGAGGTTCATCGCCCTTATCCGCTGTAGCAGCGTAGGATGCGAGTAGTTCACAAAAACATATGCCGGATGGGGCTGGGGATTGCCCAATTGGTCTGAATACAGCTTTTTGAGCGCGCCGATGAGCGGAGCGGAGCTGTAGGTATCCCTGGCATAAGCATCTGCCTCATATTCATTTTTCCGGCTAAAGACATTCATGAACAGGCCTATGATCGTCGATATAGGGCTATACAACATAGAGAAAGTGATAAGCGCGAGGTAAAAACTGTTCTCTTTCGCACCCAAAGCCTCCGCCATGACAGGACTCCTCGCCACCCATCCGAAAACAAAGAAAATGATACCCATCTGAGCTACGCTGATCGCTATAGACTGGAAGATGTGCTTTTTTTTGTAATGTCCCACCTCATGCGCCAGCACGGCCGTGATCTCATCGGCTGTCATGTCATTGATGAGGGTGTCATAGAGCACGATGCTTTTCCGGCTACCCATGCCGCTGAAAAATGCATTAGCCTTCGACGATCTTTTGGATCCGTCCATCACCATGATATTCGTCAGAGGGAAGCTCACTTTGGACGCGTAGCTTTCTATCTGGCTACGCAGGGAGCCGCTTTCCAGAGGCACGAGCTTATTGAAGATAGGAAGTAATACCGCCGTATAAAACGCAGCGATAAATATCGAAACTCCCGACACTATAGCCCATCCCGCTATCCAGAAATAATCACCCAGCAGCTGAAACAAGTATGCAAGCAACGCATAGATCGCCCCACCTAAGATCACAGTGAGTACTATAGTCTTTACTTTGTCTCCCACATAAGTGCCAAAGGTCATTTTGTTAAAGCCATATTTCTCTTCTATGACAAATGTGCTGTATAGTTCAAATGGCATACTAAATACACCCGAGGCAAACATGATGATACCAAAGAATATCAGTCCGTCGATGATCGGGTTTGGGGAAATATTGCGCGCGATGCCATCCACCCACGCGAAACCTTTGAAATAAAGGAATGAGAGCAGGATGATCAGCGATAGCAGACCCGAGATGGTGGAAACTGTATTATTTTCTTTTGCGTACGCCTTAGCCTTTTCAAATTTCGCATCGTCGTAAATGTCACGTAGTTCGGCAGGCACTGGCTTCTCCCAGGTCTTCATATTAAGATAAGACAATACTGTAGAGAAAATATATTCCCCGAGTATGAAAGCAATGATAAGATACAAAAGCGTCTGTGCCACCTGTTTGATTTTGGCCAAAAATAAGATTAATACTCAAATCGACCGGAGCGGCCGGATATAGCTACTTCACAGGAATTTTATAGGTTTACTTCCAATAAGTAAAGGAAACGAAAGCAATAAGGTTGCATTTTGTATTACTCCTCTCCTATTTTAGGAGAGGTCGGGAGTGGTAAGGCGGCGAATTTGTTTCCGCGAAAAACTTCTTCCAGGTATTTATGACCATCGCCCTGAAAGATCGGCGAACAAACAGAGAGAAAAAAATGAAGATAGGCATACTTAGAGAAGAGAAAACGCCGGAGGATAACAGAGTCCCGCTGACTCCCAGCCAGTGCCGTACCCTCATGGAGGAGTATAGCAATATATGGGTGGCTGTCCAACCCAGTGCGACAAGATGCTATACGGATGATGAGTATCGCTACCAGGGTGTCGCAGTCCGCGAAAACCTCACCGACTGCGATCTCCTAATCGGCGTCAAAGAGATACCGCCCCAACTGTTGATACCTGAGAAGACCTACATGATCTTCTCTCACACGATCAAAAAGCAACAACATAATAGAAAGCTCCTGCGTGCAGTGCTGGAGAAAAAGATCCGGCTCATAGATTACGAGTGTCTTACAGATGAGAAAGGCAAGCGCATTATCGCCTTCGGCAGGTGGGCAGGCATCGTCGGCGCATATAATACTGTCCGCACTATAGGTCTGCGTACAGGTAGGTTTGACCTGGCTCCAATGTATCTCTGCCACAATTTTGCAGAAGCGCAGAAGGAACTGGCGAAGCTCGACCTTCCGCCATGGAAGATAGTACTGAGTGGTGATGGCCGGGTGTCAGAGGGGGCAGCCTTCCTGCTGGATATGATGAAGATCCGGAAGGTCGATCCGCATTCATTTGTATATAAAGAATTCGATGAGGTTGTTTACACGCAGCTACACTCCAAAGATATGTTCTACCGCCAGGGCCACGAAGAGTTTGACGTAAAGGATTATCACGCTTATCCGGATGCGTACCATTCATCCTTTTACCCTTTTACCAAAGTGGCGGATGTCTTTATCAATGGCATCTATTGGGATAAACGGATACCTGTTTTCTTCAACCGCGAACAGATGGCGGAGAAGGATTTTAAAATAAAAGTGATCGGTGATATCACCTGTGATATTTCGCCGGATGCTTCTGTACCATCCACACTTTTTGCCTCCACTATCGCAGAACCTATCTTCGGTTATGATCCGCAGACCGGCACACAGTGCCCGCCTTTTCAGGAGAACTGCATCGACGTCATGTCTATCGACAATCTCCCCAACGAACTCCCACGCGATGCTTCAGAGGACTTCGGCAATATGCTCATGAGCCGCGTCATTCCACGTTTATTGAAGGAATGGAGCACTACAATCAACAAAGCCACCATCGCAGTGGATGGACAGCTCAATGAGCCATATAAGTATCTGGAAGACTATGTGAAAGACTAGAGCGGTCCTCTGCGAAGGTGTATTGATAGCTTGTATTTCCCATTTCGTCTTTCAGTATTCATGTAGGAGACAGAACTATAGAAGCTTCCATCGACGAGGTTATAAACCACTTCGTCACGGATGACATCACGCTTTATCACTCCATTATTATAGTGATCCCGCAGATGATAGGTGGCGGAATCTATTTCCACAATTTCATTCAGTGTAGGGCCTATCTCGGTAAGGATGTCGGCGGCGGCCAAAGCCCAGTATTTTATATCGGCAGTATCGTGGTCAAACCGCTTTGTCAGAATGCTGATGTCAAACATGACATATTCACAGTTGTTATGAGCGATGAAAATGCTATCTCCTTTTGCAGTCGAGAATTCATCATAGCCTATGCGATCGGCAAGATGAAATTTCCTCCCGGGGTATTTCGATGAGTCGACTACGGAAAAGGAAGGTACCGCCCCCGCACATGGGTCATCTGAGAGGCTGGTAGTATCTTTTATCACGGCCTTAATCAACGTATCAGTAGTTACATCTACCCTTGCCACCTTTTCATTATTATGACAGGCCTCAAGCAATATTGAAATTGCGAATGCGAATAAAAACCTTGAAACGGTCGTGTATTTCATCTTCAAATTTTCAAATTACTACAGCGCCTCCGCATACAGCGCCCTGAAGTCCGCCCTGCTCACAGGCTTAGGATTATTAGGATGCGCGAAGTCTGCAAAAGCCAGATCAGCTAGGGTATCCAGATGTTCTTCCTTCACACCTACTTCGCGCAGGCGATGAGGTATACCGACCTTTGTATTGAGGTCAAAAAGGTATTGCACCACACCTTCACCACTCTCATCCTTGAGGTCCAGCGCACGCGCCATCCGGCGAAACCTGTCCTCAAATCCAGCGATGTTGAATTTCATTCCGTAAGGAATATTCACCGCATTGGCCAGGCCGTGATGCGTGTCGAGCAGGGATGACATAGGGTGAGCCAGTGAGTGCACCACGCCGAGCCCTTTCTGGAAAGCGATAGCACCCATCATAGACGCCAGCAGCATCTGCGAACGCGACTCCAGATCAGGTTTGTTAGTTGCCTTATCCAGGGAGAGCGAGATCAGCCTCATACCCTCCAGCGCGATACCGTCAGCGATAGGATGGTAGTTCTTCGCGAGGAATGCCTCCATATTGTGCGTCAGCGCATCCATGCCGGTAGCAGCCGTGATGAACGGCGGCAGCTCCATCGTCAGCATAGGATCCGCGAAAACCACCTTAGCCAAAAGCTTCGGTGAGAAAAGTATCTTCTTCTGGTGAGTCTCGTCGTCTGCTATGATCGCGCTACGGCCTACCTCGCTGCCCGTACCGGAGGTAGTAGGTATAGTGATGAAATGCGGCACATCATTGGTCACATATACATCGCCACCTATCAGGTCGTCATATTTGAACAGGTCCTCCCGGTGATTCACTCTCAACAATATCGCACGAGCTACATCGAGCCCCGCACCGCCACCGATACCGATGATCACATCACCTTTATGCGCATCCCATGCGTCGCCGCCCTTATAGACGTCAGACTTCACTGGATTTTTATGTATATCAGAGAAAACCTCCACAGCAAATCCCTTTGCCTTTAGGTCCTCCACTATCTTCTTGAAAAAGCCGAGCTGTGCGACATTCGGATCCGTCACGATCAGCGGGCGTGACAGATTATTTTTTTTGAGGTAATCAGGCAACTCATTGACGACACCTGCACCAAACCGGATCGTAGTAGGAAAATTAAACTGAGAAACTGACATGTGTGATGATTGATTGTTTTTGATAAAAAGATAGCTACCTCTAAGGCCACGCAAAAATAACAGACCATTTTAAAATAAAAGGTAAAATAATCGTATTGTCTTCCGCGATCAGTATATGGCTACTTCTCAGGCTACGAGAGCCTTTATTTACCGATATCCCGGAGATTTTGTCTTTCTGAGCGCCAGCGAAGAATCTGTGCACAGATAGCGTCTTTAAAGGTGCCGTTCCTGTATTAAAGTCCCCTTTGGGGATTTAGGGGTCGGCCGTCGTTACTTCTCAAACCCAAACTCATGAAACACGTCAAACAACCGCTCATAGATATACTCCTTGCTCAGGCTGTATTTCTCCAGGCTATAGTCATGGTGCGACTGGTAGTTTTTCTGCCGTCTCTCCTCCGTATCCAGTGATCTGCTAAACTGCTCCGACACCTCCCAGTTAAAATGCTCGTAGACCTTTAGCACCGTTTCCTTAGGCTTATCTACCAGATCATCATATTTCAGCGCTATGAACTGCGATGGTGGGATCACTTTGCGCATCTCAGCCAGATAGAGGTAGAACTGTATCCCCAATTCTGCGAATGCCAATCTCGCCGGGTCATCATCAGGGATCGAGCCGTACATCACAGAGAACATACTTGTCATCGACGGCAACGCCTCATATGGGTGGCGCGCTATATAGATGATCTTGGCATCCGGAAACCGCTCCAGCAGCGACTTGAACCTACCCGTGCTCATCACATTTTTAGAAAGGTAGGTGCGGTCCTTGCCAGCTGCGTGCATAAAGCGCTTCACGCAGCTTTCGTAGAAATCCATCGTATTCTTACGTACATGAGGCGGCTCCTTATCCAGGAACTTATTGCTGTGGATCACATCATAATAAGGGAAAGGGATAAAGACACCGATACTCATCATCATTTGCGCAAAGACGAGTTCGTCCTCCTCGGCCTTATTGAATCCCATCGCATGTATATCGTCCCATCCGCCCCAGAAAACCTCATCTGCCTTATCCAGACTCTTGCTGATCCAGCGGCCGGTATGCCTGTTGACCCACTTCACCAGATTGGCAAACTTCGTAAAAGAAGAAGTCATAAAAAATGTATGCGCAAACTTGGTGTAGGCGAAGCGGCTGTCATCCATACTGATGAGCCGGTGTAGATAGGTCGTGCCACTGCGCGGATTGGCTATGATAAAGACCGGCTGTTTGATCTTTACTTGCTTGAATTTGAAGAAAAACACCTCATCGATCAGCCGAAAGAACAGATGGATCAACTGGTTTAAAAAAAACATGAATATGAAAAATATCGAAAGTAGCCAAACCTTCAGGCTAAACTTCTTGTAAGTATAGGCGATGATCTTGCCCAGGATACTGTAGCGCACATAATAAAACCCTGCGGAGAAATACTTCATACTGAATTAGACGATGTAAAGCAAAGAAAATTTGGGCAGGGATGGAATGTCAAATGCCGAAGTGTGGATACTTTGCCTCAAATCGTATGAAATAGGTTTTGACCGGCTGACTGGCGATTTTCTATATTTATCCCATGCTTACCCCACGCCAGGTATTTTTACAGCATGTCGCACAGACGAGCGCCGCTCCCCTCATGATAGAGATAGAGCGGGCAGAGGGTGTCTATATGTATGGTCCCGGCGATAAAAAATACCTCGATCTCATATCCGGCATCAGCGTGAGCAATGTCGGCCACTCCCATCCGCGCGTAGTAAAAGCCGTGCAGGAGCAAGCAGCTAAATATATGCACCTCATGGTCTACGGCGAGTTTGTAGAAGCCCCACAGACAGCATTTGCAAAGGCACTGGTAGATATATTGCCGGCATCGCTTAATTCTGTCTTCTTCACCAACTCCGGCGCTGAAGCCACAGAGGGGGCCATGAAGCTCGCCAAAAGACACACCGGCAGGACGCAGTTCATCCATTTCCGAAACTCCTATCACGGTTCCACGCAAGGTGCGCTCAGCCTCATAGGCGATGAATATTTCAAACGCGCTTTTCGTCCACTGCTGCCTGATATCCTCTGCCTAGAATACGGCAATATAAATGACCTCTCAAAAATATCCACGCAAACTGCCGCAGTGGTCATCGACCCGGTACAAGCAGAATCGGGCGTCACGATCCCTTCCATCGAATACATGCAAGCGTTAAGAAAAGTATGTACTAATAAAGGCGCATTGCTCATTCTCGACGAAGCACAAACGGCCTTCGGCAGGTGTGGGTCTATGTTCGCTTTTGAGCAGTATGGTATCGTGCCGGATATACTATTATTGGCAAAAGCCTTTGGTGGCGGTATGCCCCTGGGAGCTTTTATCTCAGACACGAAGATCATGTCTCAGCTCACTGATAATCCTGTACTGGGCCATATCACGACATTCGGCGGTCATCCCGTGAGCTGTGCCGCAGGCCTAGCAGCGCTGCAAGTGATACAGGATGAAAACCTGATAGCCCAGGTAGAAAGGAAAGGCAAACTATTTGAATCAAAACTTAAGCACAGCAAAATAAAATCAGTGCGTCGCAAAGGCTTGATGATGTCCTTGGAGTTTGACAGCTTCGAACAAAACAAAAAGATCATCGATCTCTGTATAGGGAATGGCGTGCTGACGGATTGGTTCCTCTTCGCGCCGCAGTGTATGCGCATAGGCCCACCGCTTATAATATCTGATGATGAAATTAATTTCGCCTGCGATGTAATACTAAAAGCCATCGATCAATGCTAAAGTATTTCAAAAATATTTTTGCAGCCTGTTCGTTGCTATTGCTGGCTTCATGTCACAAAGGCGACATCACACTCCTCACTCGTCAGGTTTCGACAAATACGACCGACGAACTGAATAGCATCGCCTTTGTCAACGATTCTGTCGGCTATATCTGTGGTGGCACGAGGTATTTTATTGGTATCCTGCTGCGTACTACTGATGGGGGCCACACCTGGTCTGCACCTGACTCTGTGATACCTAAAGCACTTTACTCGATGACTTTTTTCTCTGCGCAGGAAGGATTGACTGCGGGCTTCGATGGCTATGTGGCTTACACCAATGACAGCGCAAAAACTTTCTCGAGTGGTCAATATACCAATCTTCCCATTCAGCACATGTCATTCATCAACCGGCAGAAAGGCGTCGCTGCTTGTGGCCTTGGGTACCGCTATGGGTCTGTTTACAATACCTCTGACGGTGGCCACACCTGGTCGCAGGTGTATAGCGATGCCATGCACGCATATAATGGCGCGGCATATATAGATGACTCAACAGCCCTCGTCTGTGGATACGGCACCATCCTGCGCTCACATGATGGCGGCGCCACATTCACTGTGGTCAAAGAGAACGGCGAAATCTACCAGGAGATGAAATATATCAATGGAATATGCTACGCCGTAGGCTATCAGGGAGAGGTCATCAGGTCTGATGATCGCGGATCGACCTGGCGCATAGTTCGCGCGGGCAATGGCCTATTCAGTAGCGCCGATCATTTGTTTGGGGTAGATTTCACCGATGAGAATAACGGCTATGCCGTGGGCGAATCGGGCCTCATGGTCCACACATCCAATGGTGGCCAGGACTGGCAGACAGTGCGGGCCTTCACGAGTGAGAGGCTGCGTTCGGTGCATATGTTCTCTGCTACCTCCGGTATCGTCGCCGGTGCCGACGGCAAGGTTTACTTATTTCAGCAATAGCGAGATCAACACTTTTTTGCCAATAAAAATCTCCGCGCTCTTTGCGGTTTAACTGTATGTGCATTCATTATTAAATTTTCAAGCTCACCTCGTCACCCCCTTCACTTCCTCACCTGTATTCATTCCCCACCATATCCTTCTCTATCAGCTCCATCGGGATATTACCATAGCTCAGGTATTGCGTATGAAATTTCCTGATGTCAAAGTCTTTGCCTTGCTTCTGTTTTAGTGCATCGCGCATTTCGATGATCTTTTGCGCGCCGACCTTATAGCTCAACGCTTGCGCAGGCCAGTTGGTACAGCGTGTAACTTCCCGTTCGGCTATCGCATCCTGTCCGGGTATGTTCTGCTTCCAGCAGGCTATGGCTTTTTCTTTTGTCCAGCCCTTGTGATGGATGCCTACATCGATGAGGATGCGCGTGGAGCGCACGAGGTCCCATTCCCATTTGCCGAGATAAGACCAGGCATCCTGATATAGGCCCATCTCTTTGCCATAATACTCGATATACGCTGCCCATCCCTCCACATTACCGGGATAGAAAAACTGCTCCTTGAATGCCGGATGCGAGGTGACCTTATCCCTCATACACCACTGATAGTGGTGACCCGGTACACACTCATGCATAAAGAGCCAATCCATGGACCGCGTATTATGCCTGCCTTCGGAGAAATTGAAATAGAAAACCGCTGTGCCGACTGCATTATCCTTTTTCGGGCTATAGTATCCGGGCGGAGTAAATTTATTGGCATTAGGCCATTCCATAAAAGCGACATCAGCCACATTGGTATCGATGAAGAGATGGCCAACATTTTTATAGACCGTCGCTTTGATCGCTTCATAGCGTTTGATTATTTCCGGTTTGTCTGTCAGGACAAAGTCATCCGATTGCAGTTTTTTGTAAAAGCCCGCACTGTCATGCTCATAGCCTAGTTGCTTTTGTATCGCATGTATCTCACTATGTATGTGCGCCACTTCCTTTTCACCGAAGGCATACAACTCATCTGGAGTGATCTCCGTACTGGTGAAATACCGGATGTAATGCAGATACCACCCTTTGTCCAATGAACTCAGTCCATTAGCAGGAATGGCATGCAAAGGATCACTGACAAAACTTTTCTCCAACCCGGTCCTTTCAGCGTTGATGCTGCACTCATAGGCTATCTGATCATAGTTGACTTTATTAGGCGCGTTGAGTTTTGTCCGGTTGATCGCAGATAGTTGTTTTTTTATATCTGCGAAGAAAGCTGCCTGTTTATTCAAACTATCTCCGGCTGCTATATGTTTCAGGTTCTCTCTGTAGTCAAATTCAACACCAGGGATGTTGAGTCCCTGATATTGTTTGTCAAATTCAACCATTAGTTTTTCAAATCTGCTATTGTCATTATCAGCCATAGATAGGAGTGTAAGTGCGATGAGGCTCACCGCCATGAGGATGATCAGTATCCAGTATTTCTTTGGCATTTCAGTTCCTTTGTGCCTGGAGCCATTCGCTCATAATAGTTTCTATAGATGAGTTGTAGCTACCCGGCTTATTCAACGCTTCTGCAAAGGTAGTTGCTGTCTCCATACCATGTGAGGCATTCGGCACTTCCTTGAAAGTGCCATTGCCCGGGTGCGCCTTATTTACTATTTCCGCTATGAGCTGGTGCTCTTCCCTCGCAGATATGAAGTCAGTACTGCCCCACATAGCGAGTACCTTGCCACTATAGGCCTGCCATGCTTGCGGCAGGTTGATCGCAGAGAGCTGGTCCCAGAATGCATAATCCCGAATCAGCAGTGCGTCATACATTTCTGTGCAGTGGGGATTGATCTTTATGGCTTCATCTTTCTTCATGTGGAGGTCGATCAGCATCGAGGCACACTGGCATTGTTCTTTGATATAGTCATCCTTATCCACCGGGTTCATCTCCAGTGCATCTGCCAGGGTTTTACGTGTATTTACCCAGTACTCCATAAAGTTGACTCCTATCGTACCATACGCGATGATGCCTTTCACGGATTCGGTTTTAGCGATCAGGGGCGCCATCACTCCACCCATGCTATGGCCGAGGATAAAGCAATTGGCCGTGTCTACATCGGGCAGCTGCTTCATTTGCTCGAAAGCTAGTTTGTATCCTTCCATCTCTGTGTTGAAGTCCAGTTGGTCACAGGGTATCCCCCGGCTATCCCCTGTACCGGATTTATCGACCTTCATCACCACATAGCCTTTGCGTGCCAGATGGGAGAGGAGCTGTATCTCAGCCCTGATACTATCCAGCGGGCTATCCATCGAGTAGCAGCCGACGCCCGGTACGAAAAGCAGCGCAGGTTTTTTACCCTCCGTTTTGGGCCTCATCACAATCGTGCGCAGCAGTGATTTGCCTGATGGGAGTTCGCCATACACCACATCCAGTCCTGCATAGATTTCCTCGGGCCAGCCTTTAGTTGTAAATTTTCCTGTCACCAGCTTCTTATCACGGATGAGGCTATACGATACTTTTTCATCCGTATGTTTGGCCTTGAGAATGCGAACGACTTGTGCGGGTGAAGTGACGATGGAGTCAGCAATTTTAATAAGCACATCTCCCTTGGTAAATCCAGCAGCCTCGGCTGTCGATCTCGTTATCACCTTTTTCACCAGCACACCTTCACCTTTGGACAATTTCATCACTCTCACCACATCATCCGTCACGGTGTCCATCAGGATTCCGAGAAACGGTTTTCTCTGCAGATGCTGTGCGGATAAAGAAGTGCAAACAATGAATAGGATGGATAACAGGATATATTTTCTCATGGCATAAAACTTATGTCATGAAGTTATTGCCGTTAGTATGGAGTCTGTGTGCTAAAAATGCTTTTTTGCCTCAATCAGGGCACTGAGTGAGACTCAGCAGGTTCTTTCCTCTCCTTCGGAGAGGGAAGATGCCAAAGGCAGATGGGTGAGGTCTTACGACTCCCCCGACTGCCCTCTAAATGACAGCGGTGTCAAATCATAAGAATTTTTGAAAAGGCGGATAAACGACGATGTATTCTCAAAGCCAATAGCTCCGCATATATTGCGCACTGGCATATCAGACTGCATCAGCAGGTCTTTGGCCTTCTCCAGCCGCTTCTGTATGATATATTGATGAGGTGTGGTCTCGTAATACTCTTTGAATAGCCGTTTGAAATGGCTGACAGACAGGAAGCTGTTTTTGGCTATATCCTCCAGAGAAATATCTGAGGTATAATTGGAATCCATAAAGTCCTTGGCCATGCCGAGCCTTTTATAAAGCTCTACACCGGTAGAAGATTTCACATAGCCTTTGGTCCGGATATCACTATAGATGCCAAAATGTATCTGTATGAGCCTTTCTATCACTTGCGTATATAGGTGGTCGAGGTCCAGGGCTCTTTTGATTTCGGCATTTTCCTCGAGCATGATCTTCCTTAGCTTTGCAAATATCTCCATCATCTTTTCATCCGCATCAAATGTCTTTTCAAAAAAGCGTAAAGGCTCTTTTGGCGTATAATGCGGATTATCGAGGAGCCATTCTTCACTACTGACCAGGCTTTGGAATATGCCTTCGGCAAAGCCCGGTTTGAAAGCCACGAGAAACATCTCAAGATCTGTTTTACCCTCAAAGGAGGTCTTGTACGTTTGTCCCTGATTCATCACCAGGAAGTTGTCTTTGGTCACAGTGCACTCCCTGCTTCCTACCTTATAGTATTGCTCGCCATTGAGCATGCAGCGGATAGACAGGCGCGTGATATGCCAGTCTGTTTCTTCCAGTTTAGGAGTTTTGATCATCATCGTCCCGTTGTTGAGTTTCTCCATACCCACCCCATGCCTGGAGCAATATACATTGCCTACCAGTATGGACTTGACGCTGTGACAATACGGACAATAAGATGCCATAGTCAGAGTTATTAAGCCGTTAATAATAAAGTACCTGACTTAGCCTGCCGCAGGAGAGTGGGCAAACTTGAACAAGCCGGTCTATAGAAACAAAGTCACGTCGATACGTCAGATGCCACCTTAGAATTTAGGGCAATACATCGGATAGTTGATCGACTGGTCTTTTTGTCTTTTATAAATATACACCACAGACACCTCGAGGGCGCCTTGCGATTTTGTCGCACCGCTCAGCTTCGAGGCATTGATATCATACGCCACGCCTACACGTGCACTATATACGTCTACACCGAGATTGAGGATACCTGCATCAAAGGCTCCGCCGCTATTCATACGCGCGAAGCCACCGGCAAATATGCCTATGTTCTCGTTGGTCGTTTGATAGTTGATGCCCACGCCAAAATTATACTGCTGCGCCTGTCCCTGCATCATAAAAAGCACAGTAGGAGCGATGGTCCACTGATTGTCATATCCAGTGTTGAACTCCAGGCTACCATGCGCATTAAACCTCCTGTTGATGCGATTATTCTCATCGTTAAGGAAGCTTTCTCTTGGAGCTGCGATATGGTTTACGGAAACACCGAAGTTATATGCGAACTTATCTTTCGGGCGCGAAGAGAACATCACACCGATATTTACATCAGGGTAGATGATCGGCTTGCTGTTGAAATTTTCGCCATTGCTGATATTCCTGTTCCAGCCAAATCCATCCAGTTGCGATTCAAAAATAAGGTCCTGGATATGCACCTGCTTCATCACAAACCCTCCCTGCAGTCCAAATGATAAGTGTGATTTGCCATAG
>JAOQAO010000104.1 GCA_025963485.1 Bacteroidota bacterium
CTGTGTGAATGGGCAATGATAACACAGAATCGCTTAACCTGATAGAGATCGGGAAGTCAATATCCGAAAATCTCGGAGATGCATATGCTTTCTGCTGGTGCATCGGGCTGGGATAGTATACCATCGACGGTATCCCTTTATCCTCCAGCACCTTGCGCACTGCCGATCTGTCTATGCCTGTGGCGAGGGTCAGTGTATACTGGTGAAACACATGCGTAGACTTAGGCTCGCGAGCAGGTACTTAAGCATTTTTCAATCCCGCGAACTGCTGGTCATAATAAGCGGCCACCTCCTGGCGTGCAGCGCAGTACTTGTCAAGCTGCTTCAACTTCACGTCCAGTATCGCCGCCTGCATATTATCCAGGCGTGAGTTGCAGCCTATGTCGTCGAATACATATTGGGAGGATTGTCCGTGATTGGCCATTATCTTCAGGCGCTTCGCCAGGGCCTCATCATTGGTAAACATCGCACCTCCGTCGCCATAGCAGCCGAGGTTCTTGGATGGGAAAAACGATGTCGTCCCCGCAGTGCCTATCGTACCTGCACGCTTCTTAGTTCCGTCACTGAAAGTATAATAAGCCCCGATCGCCTGCGCTGCATCCTCTATCACATATAGGTTATGTTTCTTTGCGATAGCCATGATCGACTCCATATCTGCACACTGTCCGAAGAGATGCACCGGCACGATAGCCTTAGTTTGTGGCGTGATCGCTTTCTCCAGCGCAGCAGGATCGATATTAAATGTATCGGGATCGACCTCCACCAGCACCGGTGTCAGTTTGAGCAGGGCGATCACTTCTGCCGTCGCAGCGTAAGTAAAATCCGCCGTGATCACTTCATCCCCCGGCTGGAGATTCAGCGCCATCATGGCTATCTGCAGGGCATCCGTACCATTGGCACAGGGCACCACATATTTGACATCGAGGTATTGGGCGAGGTTTTGGGTAAACGAGTCCAGCGCCGGTCCGCCTATGAAACGCCCCGTATCGATAACTGTTTGTATAGCAACATCTATTTCCGGTTTGATATGTTTATACTGACCTATCAGGTCAACCATTTCTATTTTCTGCATCTTGGTTAAAAAAGGGAGTCCAAAAATAATATTTTTACCTTTATCGCCTAAAGTAAAGATATGTCGCGTATTAAGGCTGGTTTGACGATTTTATTGCTGTCCTGCACCGTTTTAGCATCTTTTGGCCAGATAGAAAATGCCGAACCCAAGATCGAGGACTCCCCAATCATCAAAAAACGACAAAAGACCATCAATAATGCGGTCCTGATCAATTTCTACTATTCGGCCCTTTTCCCGGTCGGTGAGCTCAGCAATCGCTTCGGATTCTGTAACAATATCGGCCTCAGTGTCTCCTACAAAATGAACCACAACTGGCTCCTCGGGGTCGAAGGAGCCTACTTATTCGGTTCTAAGGTCAAAGAGAACCAGATATTGGCGCCAGTGAGCACATCTACGGGGCAGTTTATACAATCGAGTGGGCAGCTGGGGGATATCGGTCTGGAGTTGAGTGGTTTTGAGCTGGCTATCAGAGCGGGCAAAGTATTTTCTTTGTCCAAAAAACATCCCAACTCCGGTATCATGCTGACCCTGGCACCTGGTTTTATGCAGCACAAGATATGGATACGCGCAACCAAAGACTCCTATCCGCAGTTCAACACCGACTACAAAACCGGCTACGATCGCCTCACTAACGGAGCTATGATTTCAGGTTACCTCGGCTACTTATACCTGGAGCGCAAAAAGTTCCTGAGTTTCTATGGCGGTGTCGAGTATACTGTCGGCTTTACGCAAAATCGCCGCGCCTGGAATTTCTTTGACCAATCCGGCAATCCCGGCGGACCGGATACGCATCAGCGCATCGATATGATGATCGGTATCAAGGTGGGCTGGGTCATCCCTATATTTATCAATAAAGATAACGAGCAATATACCCGCTAAACAAGAATCAAACCCTAGTGCCGACCGTCCAGGTTTTTATTTATGATGTTTGTATCCAGCTATACCGGCTTGGGATCTTTATTGCTTCCCCTTTTTCATCCAAAGCCAAGCGGTGGTTGCTGGGACGGGATAAGCTATTCCCGCGCCTGGGCAAGAACATAACCAGTATCCACGGCAAAAAGATATGGATACACTGCGCCTCCCTGGGAGAGTTTGAGCAGGCGAGGCCCCTGATCGAAAAACTCAAGCAGCTCAATCCGGAGCATAAGATCATACTTACTTTTTTTTCGCCATCGGGATACGATGTCCGGAAATATTTCGATCTGGCAGACTATGTGTCATACCTGCCACTGGATACAGCTGAGAATGCCCGGAAGTTTATCGGAATGATGAAGCCATCCATTGTGATATGGGTCAAGTATGAATACTGGTATCATTTCCTCAATCATCTGCAAGTCAAGAATATTCCCGTCGTCCTTATCTCAGCGATCATACGGGAGGAGCATGTATTCTTCAAATGGTATGGTGCGCTGCATCGCAGGATGCTTGGTTTTTTCACGCACATATTTGTTCAAAATGAAGAATCAAAGAAGCTTCTCCAGTCTATCAATATAGCGTCCGAGGTATGTCCCGATACCCGGTTTGACAGGGTCGTGGATATTACACAGCAGCGGAAGCAATATGATAATATTGCAAAATTCAAGGGTGATAAAAAGCTCTTCATAGCAGGCAGTACCTGGGCCAAAGACAATAAGCTCATATGCCGGCTGATCAATAATGACCCGTTTGCAAAGAACTTCAAATACATCATCGCTCCGCATAATGTAACCGAGGGAAACATCAATTACCTGACAGATACGATCAACTGGCGGTCCGGCCTGTTCTCTAGGATTACCACGCAAAATGCGGATGAGATCGATGTCATGATCGTCGATGGTATCGGAGCGCTATCGTCACTCTATTATTATGCCGACATCGCTTATGTGGGAGGAGGATTTGGCGCCAGTGTACACAATATCCTCGAACCTGCGGTCTATGGCATGCCCGTCATCTTTGGTCCCAATCACCTCAAATCTGCTGAAGCGGTAGAAATGCTCAGTCATAAAGACTGGCATGCAGCATACAGCATCTCTGGCTATAAAGAGCTGTATAGTACCATTGCATCTCTGCTCGATAACGAAGAAGCTGCGCTAAAAACCGGATCGCAACGGTCAAAGGAATATGTACTGGCCCATACCGGTGGCACTGACCAGATATACTCCTGGCTGAAGGATAAGAAGCTTATATAGCAGCCCCAAACCCCGAAGGGGGCTTTTAATAATTACATCCTTTCCATGAACCGTTAATGGAGAATTGTATGAGTCGTAGAAATGAATTTAGCTTGAATTGGCAAGGCTGTTAAAGCCCCCTTCGGGGGTTTGGGGGCTGCTATTTCCTGACAATCTCCTGACAATTGTTTTTATGGAATAGCTGTTGATCGCGCATGATGCTATCAAATCATACCATTATGCAAAACAACATCAATTATGCCACGCTGTCCATGAATGACATTATTTTTCAGGGCCGCAATAAAGAATACGGAGCCTACGAACTCCGTGAATCATACAACCGCAGGATCAAACACGCCATGCTCGGTACATTATTTATAACTGCCTTCGCCTGCAGCTATCAGACGATCGCATCGCTCTACCATCCAGTCAAATCGGTCGAAGAACCTATCGTGCAAGTCGAACTCAGCAAACAGGTGGAAATCACAACACCCAAAACGTTAGATCCGCCTAAACCGAAACCTCTTCAGGCACCTAAAGGAACCCCTGATCCACCTATGACCACCGCTGCTGCTATATTGGTACCGACCGATAACAATAAGCCATCAGACAGCATACCTACCAATGACCAGCTCGCACATAGCGCTATCGGAGAGCACAATACTCCCGGTACTACTCCGGGCACCACAGTAGGCATACCCGCTGGCAGCATAGTGGCATCCGTCTCAACCACTGCTGTACTTCCGGCGTTCCAGACAGTAAATGTCGCAGAGGAAATGCCCGAGTACCCCGGAGGCGAGCAGGCGATGATGGCCTTCCTCGGCAATACACTTCAATACCCCGAGATGGACAAAGACCTTGGCATTCAGGGTAAGGTCATGGTAGGCTTCACAGTAGATGAAAACGGGAAGCCTACGGATATGAAGATACTCAAAGGCATCAGCCGGTCCATTGATGAGGAGTCCCTCCGCGTCGTAGGCAAACTAAAAAACTTCAAACCGGGTATGCAGAGCGGCCACAGGGTGAGAGTGCGTATGATACTCCCCATCAGCTACAAGATCAAAGGCGATTAGTATCTTTTTCTCAGAAAGGTGGGACCAGGGTATTGACCGAATATCGCCTGTATCCCACCTATTTTTTTGTTTGCAGCAAAACCTCTTTGCCTTAAAATAAGTATATATGCTGATCGTCCTAAAACTATACGATAGCATATGAAAAGACTTTTGGCTTCGCTTATCCTCCTCACCCTCATATCCTCCTCACCGGCACAAGCACAGAAAATGGCTTTTGCGCTGTATGTATTCGGCGACAGTGTAGGTCACTCTGACATATCCAAGGCCCATGACGCAGATGGCAATGACAGGTACCTGCTGGATACTTATGTCAAGGCAAAGATACTGTGGATCACACGTGAGAATCACACACATTATGAGTCCGTATTTAAAAACGGCAAGCTCATCAGTGCGACCTACTACGAGATCAACAACGGCAAGAAAGATAAATGGAGCATCATCACCTTTGATGGCAAAGTGTATTCCGTAGATTCTTATCACGGCAAAAAAACTTTCACTGAAGCGCCTACCCACTCTATCGGGAGTATGTATTGCGACGGATATTCCGCTACCAGGAAGCGTTTTTTCTATGAGCCGGAAGCTGACTTCAGCCAGCTAACTTTCCCCGAGGCCAATACCATCGAGTTTAAAAGCTCGGATGGCAACAGGAACGTCTACCATTTCCGCGGAGGCCAGATATCCGACGTAGAGTGCCACACTACATTGGCGACCATCCACATAAAAAGGATTAAATAATCCCCCCACCCATTTTATACCTCGGCTTTAGTTGATATATTTGATAGAGTACAATACAAAGCATGCGCCTGCGTCCCGTCACATCTGTCATCATTTCCTTAGCCCTCTTACTGGCTGGGTGCAAAGCCCCCCAAATGGCCCTGGATGGTCAGACCGCATATAACCTGAAAGAGTATACCGTCTCTACCGAATTACTTCAAAAGGAATTTTCTGCCGAAAAGGACCCCCAAAAGAAAAAAGAGAAAGCCTGGGAGATAGCCGAATCTTATCGCCATTACAATAATATCACTGCCGCCTCGGAGTGGTATAAAAAAGGCGCCGACCTCGGTGACGTGCAGGCACTCTACAAACTCGGCAAGATGCAGATGATGAATGAGCAGTATGAAGAGGCCAATAAGACCTTTGACAAATACTCGGGTATCGACAATACCAGCCATGCACTCGGCATCCGGGAGCAAAGAAATATAAAAAACGCCCTCGACTGGAAAAAAGAGATAGGACGGACACAAGTCACCAATCTCTCCAGTATCAATACACCCCAGAGCGATTTTTGCCCTATACTCTACAAAGGCAGGCTGGTCTTCTCTTCATCGCGCGACGATGCTACCGGCGATATGAAAAATATATGGACCGGCGAAAAGTCTGCCGACATCTACATATCTGACCTCACCGCCGGCGCCAAAGCCGATAAATTCAGCCCCGCTATAGATAGCAAGGACTATGAAGGCACCTGCACTTTCAGCAAGGATGGCAACGAAATGTACTTCACCCGCTGCGGAGTATTCGACAACGATGACAACAAGAATAAACCTACGGCCAATGCTTTCTGCCACATATACTACAGCCGGTTCAATAATGGCGCATGGTCCGATCCCGAGAATATCAAACTCTTTGCCGATACTATCAATGTAGGGCATCCCGCTCTGTCCAAAGACGGCAAGATACTTTTCGTATCCTCAGATATCAAGGCAGGCTTTGGTGGCAAGGACCTCTACTACTTTACCAAGACTGACAGCGGCTGGTCAGGTGCCAGCAACGCCGGCTCCGCGATCAATACCTCGGGCGATGAGATGTTCCCATGGCTCGATGATCGCAATAATCTCTACTTCGCATCCGACGGTCTGCCCGGTATGGGTGGCCTCGATATATTCAAGGCGGTCAAAGGCAAGACCGTGTGGAAAGAAGCGACCAACCTCCGCTCTCCTATCAACTCCGGCGGCGATGACTATGGCCTCATAGTAGACAAATACAAACCTCATGACGTCAATGACTCGGTCCTGTTCTCCGGCTATCTCACATCCACTCGTCCGGGTGGCAAAGGTGAAGATGATATTTATCGCTTTGAGGAGAAGTGGCTGAACTTCTTCACACTGAAAGGCAAGACACTCGCAAAAAAATATGAGGACCCCGAGAACCCGGATAGCAAGATGACTGGTATATTCCCGCTGCCTGGTGTACGTGTGGAGCTCAAAGATCCGCGCACAGACAGCGTGATAGGTTCCGTTCTCTCGGACAAGGGCGGCAACTACACATTCAAGCTTGAATCAGAAACTGACTATAAGGTGACCGGCAGCAAGTATGACTATTTCAACAAAAATGAAATGGTCACTACCAAAGGCAAGCGCAGCCAGGACTCTATGAATATCATAATCCGTCAGGACATAGAGCTGGAAAAGATATTCAAGCAAAAGATGATCGTCATACCAAACATCTACTATGACTATGATAAAGCCAGCCTCCGCCCTGAGTCTAAGGTGATACTCGATTCAGTATTGAGCTTCTTTAAGGATAATAAAGACCTCGTCATCGAAATAGGCTCGCATACTGACTCACGCGGTAGTGATGCGTACAACCTCAAACTATCCCAGGCCCGTGCGCAATCGGTCGTAGACTATCTCGTAGAGAAAGGTATAGCCCGCGAGCGTCTCATCGCCACCGGCTACGGCGAGACCAAACTGGTCAACAAATGCGCCAACGGCGTAGAATGTACCGAAGAAGAACATGTCCGCAACCGCCGCACCACCTTCCGCATAGCAGGCTCGCACCAGCAGATAGAGTCTGTAGAACCCGCAGATGTTCCCGTAGAGAGCGAGCCGGATACTGTGCCGCCAGGGCCGGAGAAGAAGTAACTCCGAATTTATTGAATCACAAACGACTTTGTAGTATTATTCACTTTGATCAGATATTGACCTGCCGTGAGATTAGACAGGTCCAATTGAGTTTCAGCAGAATCTATGGATGTATTATAAACCTGTTTCCCATCAGCATCAAATATTTCCAAAACCGTACTTGAGTATATACCATTCACCGACAACCGGATGCCTTCTCTCAGAGGGTTTGGGTAACATGAGAAATTTTCATTTCCCGTTAGCAAAGGAACACTTGCTATAATGATCTGCACAGGAACGGATATGTCACTACATCCATTAGTGTCTGTTATTATTACATAATATTGAGCAGACCTCATAGCGACATATACTGCGCTTGTATCTGCAGAGAGCAGAACTCCATTCATGTACCAGCTATAATCTCCACCACCAGATGCAGTAATAGTATCCCCAATAGCTATAGCAGAAGCCAGCGGCGCCTGATGAACCACGAGCGATACTGTATCGGAGTGAACATTGCAGCCACTTATATTGGTAAGCGCAACAGAATAAAGTCCCGCTTGATTTGTGTTAATACACTGTACATTGCTGTTATTGTTCCATACATAATCAGTAAAACCCGCAGGCGCACATATCTCAGCAGAATCATTGCTGCAGAACGTCATCTGATTATTGCTGAAGTGAGGATTCACCCCGCTTTGATTGTATAAAATGATCAATCCATTACTTTCACCAGCTATCACTACATCATTATAGCCGTCACTATTGATATCACCTATGGCCATGCCCTGTGGCGCGCTGCTCGTATTGTATGGCAGGAAAAAAGTAACAGTCGTATCCTGGCTGACCACAGATAGCGTATTCCATCCATTATGTACTATTACATATTCATCTCCAGGCTTACAATTCATCTGGGCAGCCGCCACTACCTGAGGTATGTCTGTGGTAGGCACTATTTGATCGGGAGCAGCATGCAGACTATCGTAGAAGGATATCCCGCAATCCGGCATGTTTCCTCCCCATACTAGTCCTAGCTCGTTATATCCATCATTTTGCCTGTCACCGACAGCTATACTTTTTGCGCTGGGTAAAAAACTGCCTCCGGAATTAGTTATGATGATCGAATCAACAATAGTTCTGCCATTATTGAATTTATAAATCTCAACAGGAGCAGCAAATCCCTGGCCTCGCATATAGATCAGCGATGAGATACTATCGCGTCCTATTTTAGCGATTAGTATCTGGTCATAACCTGCATTGACAGTAGTATAGGTCTGCTGGGTAAACTGAAATGCAGTGGCCCCTCCCCACATTACCCTGATGTAATTGGAATTCCAATGACTCACAGCTATATCCATATATCCATCATTATCCAGGTCACCTATAGAGATCCCATCTACCCCATGACCGGAGGTGATAGAGAATTGTTTTTGAAATGAACCGTTTCCAAGAGACTTGAAAATTCTCACCGTATCATTAAAGCCGATTACCACATCACTCAGGCCATCTCCATCAAAATCGTATGCATCGATCCCCATACCTGCACTTCCCCCATTATTATTGGTGAAATGCGTAATAACAGGTGTACCGAGGCCGCCTAGACTATCCTGGAGAAAAGCGAAGAACGTACCATCGGAGGAGGGGCTAAAATACCAGCCATTAACTATTATCACATCATTGCGGCCATCACCATTGATATCAGCGATTTTTGCCAGATTGGCCCATGCGCCTGCGTATGTAGTTTCATACGGCGCCAGCATGGTTTGAGCATGAAGCTGCCCCACTGAGCATATCAATAAAAGGGAAAATAATCTTTTCATATTAGTAAGGAGAAGAAGTCTATTCTAAAATAATTTCCAAAAAAGGGAACACCCTCTGAAAGTTTTACTCCACTTCTGATATAATGATCGTAGGACTTGCGCTAGGATTGTATGTCTGCGAGGTCCAAACGGCTGTACGGCTATTGAACATGTATACTTTACTATCATAGTTGTCCCTGAAATAAAAGCTGCCATTAGAGGTGTTGACCGTGGGGCTTGCGCTCGGGTTATAAGACTGTGAAGACCATGTACCCGAGCTACCACTGAAAGCATAGACCTTATAATCATAATTGTCTCTGAAAGCAAAATTTCCTTTGGAAGAGATCAGAGTAACACTTGTACTGGGATTATATGACTGAGACGACCATGTGCCTGTCTTTACCGCATACACATACACCATATAGGCGTAGTTGTCGACAAAAGCATAATCTCCCGAAAGCGTATCAGTGATCGGAGTAGGACTGGCAGATGAGTTATAAGTTTGCGACGACCACACCCCCGATTTGCTATTGAATACATAAAACTTGCTATCGTAATTATCCCGGAAATAGAAATTGCCTTTAGTACCTGTCACGGTCGGACTGGCAGATGAGTTATATGTCTGCGATGACCATGCACCTAGCGCAGTGCTATATGCATACACCTTGCTATCATAGTTGTCGCGGAATGCGATATTGGTCGACCTGCTGTCAATCAGCTGATCGAGTACAGTGTTATTGCCGGAGTTGACCACCGATGCAGCGCTAAGGGCAAATGGCACTGACATCAGCTGATTGCTGCCCACACTCGTATAGCTCGTGCCTCCAGCAGGATCTATTTCCACTTTGAGGAACTTTGAACTAGCCGCCCAGTCTATACCCGCAAAAGTGCCAGAGACCACCGTGCCCTGGCCTATCACCAGGTTAAAGAGGCCCTGTGCATTAGTGGTTTTGGTATGCGTCTCGACATAGACAGAAGGCCCTGTAGCAGATCCGCTGAGTATACTGACCCTGACACCGACGTTGGCGCTGGTCACAGGACCACCTGTAGCGTTGAAAGCGATAGCCTGATAGCTGATACCCTGTGGCACCTGTGCGAAGGCAGCTACGGAAAAGAATACAATGAGGAAAAAGGATAAAACGTTTTTCATATTACTGTTTGACTATTTTAAATGATTGATTGCTGATATCGGTTTTGATTAAATATGTGCCGGCGCTAAGGCTGGAGAGGTCTACGCATTTCTTTACATCGGATTGTGTCAGCGCAAGTTTGCCGCTGATATCATAGACATATACCGTGCTGACAGGAGCATTGCCCAAGGCTTCAAAAAACACCGACGTTGATGCCGGGTTGGGGTACACTTTGAATTCGGCAGTAGAGATCGCCTCATCTATACCCGTCGCCAGAAACTCTATACGCGATACTACACCTATAGTACCGGAGTTAGCCTCATTGGCATTGCCCACGGGCATTACAAATATCTCGCCAACCGAGAATATCATGCTGCTATTTTCCAGCGCACCGGAGTTGACAGAAGAGGTCACTGATTGCCCAAATGACAAGGCAGAGATAAATACTGAAGACAGTAGGATGATCGTTTTCATAAAACAGGTTTTCTATGTAGTATTAGCCGGCACATATGCCAGCCAAATCAATGTTTCTTAAGACAGATACTTGAAGTTAAACTTCGGTGTCAGCACCAGCAGCGACTCATAGATCAGCTTGATCACATTTTCGAGATCGTCTTTGCTGACCATCTCTACGGTGGTATGCATATAGCGCAGAGGTAGCGAGATCAGCGCTGAGGGTATACCACCATTGGCATAGGCAAAGGCATCAGTATCTGTACCGGTGCTGCGGGAGGCAGCATCCATCTGGTATGGTATCTTATTTTTATCGGCTGTGTCGCGTATGAGTCCGAGAAGCTTATTATGTACTGCAGGGCCTATGGTGAGCAACGGTCCGTCTCCGCATTTGAAATCCCCCTCTACCATCTTGTCTATCATCGGTGTGCTCGTATCATGCGCCACGTCCGTGATGATACAGCAGTTAGGCTTGATAGTCTGGACGACCATCTCGGCACCGCGCAGACCTACTTCCTCCTGTACGGAGTTGACGATATATAGTCCGAACGGCAGTTTCTTTTTATTGTCCTTCAGCATACGGGCCACCTTGGCTATCATAAAGCCTCCTGCCCTATTGTCCAGCGCACGACCGCCAAAATAGCGATCGTTCAGCGTGAAAAACTGATCCTGGTAGGTGATCACACAGCCTACATGGATGCCGAGAGCATCTACCTCTTCCTTTGATATACAACCGCAATCGAGGAATATGTTCTCTACTGCAGGAGTTTTCTCCGTTCCCGGTTTGCGGGTATGGATCGCCGGCCAGCCAAATACAGCAGGTATGCGTTTGTCTTTGACATGGATAAACACCCTCATGGATGGTGCGATCATATGATCGGAGCCGCCGTTCCTTTTGACATAGATGAGGCCCTCCGGGCTCACATAGCTGACGAACCAGCTGATCTCATCGGCATGTGCTTCTATTACCACCTTGTAAGCTGCCTGAGGGTTGACTACACCGTATACAGTGCCATAGTTATCTACGTGGTATTCGTCGATCGCAGGCTTGATATAATTGAGCCAGAGTTTCTGGCCTTCTGCTTCAAATCCGGTAGGGGATGCATTATTGATATAGGATTCAAAAAATGCGACGTCTTCTTTGGTCAAAATAGAAGGTGCTTTTTTCGCTCCCTTCTTAGCTTGTTTAGCCATGTTATTAGATATTTAAGACAAGTTTAGGAAATGTTTTCAGGTAAACAAAGGTTACGGCCCTTTCTGCCTTATTTTAACCAAATGGCACATAAGTCACAATGACCTATAAAGTGAGATAGGGGGATATCTTCTCGTATACCTCATCGGGTACTGCTTTGAGCTCTTTGAGCTGTCCCTGGTTCTCAAATTTGCCCTTATTTTGTCTGTACCCGATAATAGCATGAGCGATCTTAGCATGAATATACGGGTGTTTGCGCAGTGTTTCGAAGTCCGCCTCATTGATATTGATCTTGTGCACCAGAGCAGGATTGACGATGAGATGCGGCCTGATCTCCATAAATCTGCTATCCCTGACCCCCTTGACCTCTCCTATCTGGTCGACTCTCACAAAACCGCCCAACTGAGTGCGGTATTTCACGATACGCGCCGATAGCACCGGACCGATGCCCCACAATGCTTCAAAGGCAGCAGAATCTCCCGTATTGATCTCGACCATATAAGATCCTTTTGTGGCTGAACCGGGCGAACCCGTTATTTTGACATATGGAATGAGGCGTTCCTTGTCCTGGTCGGTGAGTGAGTACAATCTGCGCAGATCCTCCGGCCTGCGAAACTGCCCTCCTTTGGATTTATATTTCTCGATACCCTCAGCTTGTTTTTGGCTGAGGCCGAGTTTCTGCCACCCGGTCAGACCGATAGTATTGGGATCAAAGTAAAATAAGTCTCCGGTATGTCCGGCGGGAGATGCCAGCGACGGCGGATTTTCTTCGCTTGTCGTATCGTTCTGCTGTGTATCCTCTTTTTGCCATTGTGCCATTTCCTTTTGCAATGTCGTATCGCTGGCATGGATAGTGGTTTTGACTATATAAAAGCGGTAAGCAGCAGGAATAGCAATAACCATTATTATAAGCATTACCAGCGCGATCACAGCCTTGCGCTCTGAGCGGGAGTATAGTAGAAACTGGCGTATGAAGTCGCGCATAATAAATCCGGTACCCGAATATAAAAAACTATCCCCGCCTATGGTGGAGCGGGGATAGCAAATAATACAAATCAGAAACTGAACACTATTCTTTTACTAGTTTCTCGATCTGCTGTACATCGCCAATATTCATCTTGATCAGATATATACCGGCTGGCAGGTTGGATACACTCAGGTAGTTCTGCGAAATACCTTTATTCAGGTCATTGATATCTTTGGTCATCAGGACCTGGCCTGTCAGATCAGATATTGACACTTTAGCAGTCTTTACACCGCCAAAGTTAGTAACCTCTATGACCACATCTCCCGAAGTCGGGTTAGGATATGAGCGGAATCTCGGTCTCCTTTCGCTGCCCATGAGTGGCACAGATATGCATATTGTATCAGTGCAGCTCTTCGGTTTCCCTCCTGCTACGGATACGGAATAGCTGAATTCTGCACATATATTATACATTTCGCTTGATGTAGGCGAGAAATCCATATATACACCATGCTCCGGCCTGACGCTGAGGCTCAGCGGTGTGGATATGGTCCACCTCACAGGACCCATAGTGATAAAGGAAGATGAATGCGTCAGTTGGAACACATATTCTCCACCCTCATAATGAACCTGCGCTATATCAAAGGTCGATGTGCTGCATGGACTGATATCTATAGAGGTACAGATAGTATCTAGGCAGCAGCAGTTAGACGAGTCATGCAGAGACCATATGACATATGCACAGACTGTGCGCAGCCCATCGCCGGTGTATGTATGGGTCACAGATACGCTGTTGTCATTATAATCCAATGGACCATCACCGAAACTCCAGATGATAGATGTCGGAGCCGTTCCCAGATAGTGGAAGTGAACGATCCTGTAATCCAGGGAATCGTAAGTATAATAGATAGAGTCAGTAGCCCTCATGATGTCGCAGCCATCTATGTATACCGTATCACAGATATCCCTGTAGCAGCAGACAGCATGGCCGTCTGTAGTAGGGTGGATATAGCCTGCGTGTATGCAAACGATATGCCTGCCCACAGTCGTGAAAGTATGCTCAAACATCTCAAGCCCGTCAGTTTGATCCGCCGGATTTCCATCTACCGACCATTGTACAAAGTCGGGTATCTGTATACCTACATTCTGGAAGTCAAATGTCATAGGTCCTACTTGTGTATCTTTCACTGATACAGCTATGCTATCACAATTATTACCGCAATTTATGATCTGTATATATTTGCATATTGTATCTATGCATGCACAAGCGGTAGTATCGGTAGCCACTATAAAGCATATCTTGTGCCGTCCTATCATAGTATCAGATATATGGTCGGTAGGCAGACCTGCTATAAAGTAAGAAATAGGTATAAAAGGACTACTGTATCCATCATCTGCATAGAATTTGCCATACGCGGCGCCACTACCTCTGATCAGATATATCCCTCCGGCACATACCGTATCAGGGAAATCCAGGACCGCCGTAGGTTTGGTACAGCAGAGTTTTATCGTAAAATCTGTGCACACTGTATCGGAGCATACTCCGGGGCTATCCGGATATCCCGTATACGCTATAAAACATAAGCGGTGTGTAGTACCAGCCGAATCACAAGGAAATTTCTTAAAAGGCAATCCTCCCCAGGCGATGAGTGTATCTACCGGGAAGGTGAAGAGGACCTGGTCACTATCGATATGTACCATCTGACCGTCTATCATCAGGCGGCCCCATACACCTCCACTCACGTGGAGCGTATCCTCGGATCCTGCACATATCGTATCAGGAAAGCTTATCACAGCGACAGGCTTGACACAACAGTTCTTTATATAGATAGTATGACAAACTGTATCCGCACAGGAGATGGTCGTATCATCATAAGCCACAAAACATACCTGGTGCGTGGTGCCTATCAAGGATGGATCATGAAGAGGCACTCTATCCGATATAGGCAGGGGCCAGAAATGATCGGTAGGGTCAGGGGAATCAACATAGACTTTACCCCAGTGTCCGATCCCTCCTACGGTCCAGGCATTGACGATAAGGGAATCACCGAAGCAAATAGTGTCTATAAAAGCTTCTGATCCATTGATGCTCAGATGAGCATCGGGCCTGACACAGCAGTCTTTCACATATACATCTATACATATAGTGCTGTCACAGGTTGTAGTCGTATCATCTGTAGCGGTCAGGCATATATGCATGGCGGAGCCTATAGGAGCAGTGACTATGGTCCTGTACAGGATCGACAGAGGCTGATAGTGCCCGGATAGGCCGGGTACACCTGTTATCTTGCCCCAGGCTGCTCCATACGCGCTTATGATCAGTGAGTCGCCATGACAGATCGTATCTCTCAGATTCTCCGACCAGTTTACATACAGATGGGCATCAGGAGCTGTGCAGCATACTGGTGTATCCAGAGTACCGGTAGCTACAGTTTGGCATCCGTTAAGGTCCTTGACGATCACAGAATAATAGCCAGGCCCTAAAAGGTGAGCAGTCTGGCTGGTCTCATGAGGGATATCGGACCATTGATAAAGGTAAGTCCCCATACCGCCGGATGCATTAGCTATTACTATACCGTGCACTGAGTCGCAAGTCGGTTGCCGGATAATGGTGGTCGTAGCGCTTACAGGTACAGGCAAAGTAAAATTGTATGAAGCGATGGCTATAGTCCCATTCGCATCCTGTACAGTCACGGTATAGACACCGCTTGCAGTGGGAGTGATAAAAGAATCAGTTTCACCAGTGGGAGACCACGAGTAGGTATAAGTCCCCCCACCTGTACCACCAACACCCGCAGCCGTGATTCTACTTCCACAGTTGGTACCACTGATATTTGCTAGTAATGAGCTGTCGGTAGTAGATGTAGTGAAATTGATGGACCGGCAGTATATCCAATCATTTTGTGCTACTACAGCCAAAACATTTGGAGCACCACCAAAAGGGTGCAGTGCCAACATGAAAGCATTGCTGGAGGCTGTAGTAAACGTATTGGTCTGCGAGGAAGTACCTCCGCCGCTTTCAGCGAGGGGTTGATTGCCCGTATAGGTGATGCCATAACCATAGCCAGCAGGCCCTCTGACCTGATATGTAGACGAGCCATTCACTCGCCATACACTGCCTATATAGGTGTTATTGAGCCATACATCTGCCACATCATCTGCACTCAGATTAAAAGTGAGATTAGATGGCACAAACATCGGAGTGTTGAATTCGGCCCTGAAATATACAATGTTATCGGTATTGGTATGATGCACTCCACGCCCTCCTGCATTATCATGTACATCCCACGGTTGTGCCAGGGTAGACTCATCATACCAAATACCTGCGTATGCATTGCAGTCAAAAGATTCGCCATCGGGATAAGAGACTGTATTTTGCCTTTGGCTGATGGGAATATATCCCGGAGCAAATCCGGAGGTAGACCAGTTGGTAGGAAGCGTGGTTGTACGCTGCTGCATCAAGGCCGTCCACGGAGTAGTGGTAGAGCCAGATGTCACTCCTGCATTTGTGACATAGAGCTGCCCCCAGACGGAACCGGCCATCTGGACGAGCATGGCCAGGATTATAAGTTTACATAATTTCATTTTCGTTATTTTGGATCGCCTACTTTGTAATAGGGGTGTTCGGCTTTTCCCCGTGTCAATGCAATAGCTATCCAGCACTGCTTCTACAGCGTGTGGTCATATAGCTATCGATGAAAACTGATGAGTCAAAAAATTGATTTGACCGTACGTTAGGTTGACGATGAGGGAGTGCGTTTAAGTAGGTTTCCGTTTCTCCATAGTTTGTTCATTTTTTGTTGTCTGCCATGATAGGGCGGCAGGCTTGACCCTGAGCGATAAGAATACAATACTCATGCGGGTATCCTGACGCTTCACAGCGCGGATCCTTGGATCGCATATGATGTATGAATCAAAAATGACTGTAGCGTAGGATTTGAGGCGCTACGATATCATGTAGAAAAGCTAAAAGACGATGAGATGCATCATAGTATTGTTCCGTTTTGGTTCGCCTACTTTGTGATGAGTGGGTGTTCGGCTATTCCCTGATACTAATGTATTTCCTCTTGCATGATAGATGTAAACAAATGTATAAGCGTGCATTAATCTGTATGAGCGTGTCACTATCTTGTATAACAAAAAAGCCATCCTTTATCGGGATGGCTTTTGATATTCTGTTTTAGAAACTTATTATGCTGCTCTGTCTTCGAGTGCCTTGACGAGGCCTGCGATCTTGTTGCCGGCATTGCTCTGGAGAGCGCTGATGACATTCTTCGCCGGAGACTGGAGGAGTGCGATGATATCGCCGATGAGTTCGTTCTTCGACTTCAGGGCCGCGAGTACCGCGATCTGATTGTCTCCTACGAATGTATCACCGTCGATGAATGCGCCCTTGAGTATAGGCTTGTCATTCTTCACGCGGAACTCTTTCAATATCTTGGCAGGTACTGATCCCTCTGCAGAGAACATCACACCTGTCACGCCGTGCAGCAGTGGGAATACTGAAGTATATCCAGGGCCTACCTGCTCGAGTGCTTTCTGAATGAGTGTATTTTTAGCAACGCGGTATTCTACACCCTTGCTGAAGCAAAGACGGCGGAATGCGTTGATCTTTTCTACCGTGAGTGATGATGCATCACAGATGTAGAAGAAGTTTGTCTGGCTGAATTTATCTTTAAGTTCGGCTATTTCCTGATTTTTTTGTGCCTTATCCATTTTATATCTATTTAAAAATGTTCTTTGAAAATTGGTTTAAGAATTAAAGACCTGCTACGGTTTTGTAATCTACATTGATACCCGGGCTCATAGTAGACGCCAAAGAGATACCCTTGAAATAAACACCCTTAGCTGAAGCTGGCTTCATTTTTGAGATCACATTGAGCAGCGTAGATGCGTTCTCTTCGATCTGTGCCGGTGTGAATGATACACGGCCTACAGATGTGTGTACGATACCAAACTTGTCTACCTTGAATGCGATCTTACCTTTCTTTACTTCTTCTACTGCTTTGCCTACTTCAGGAGATACTGTACCTGATTTAGGGTTTGGCATGAGGTTACGCGGTCCAAGTACTTTACCGAGTTTAGCGATCTTTGCCATGACGTTTGGCGTAGCGATCACTACATCAAACTCCATCCAGCCACCTTCGATCTTCGTGACAAACTCCTCGAGACCGACGAAGTCGGCACCAGCTTTAATAGCTTCTGCTTCCTTGTCAGGAGTAGTGAGTACGAGTACGCGCTTTGTTTTGCCAGTACCGTGAGGGAGGGCTGCTGTACCACGTATAGCCTGGTCAGCTTTCTTAGGGTCTATACCCAGCATAATGTGGAGATCCACAGATGCGTCAAACTTTGTAGTGTTGACTTTTTTGATGAGCGCAGATGCCTCAGTCAGTGAGTAGCTTTTGTCTTTAGAGACGAGGCCTGCTACTGCTTTCCTCTTTTTTGTGAGTTTCATTGTTATGTGTTTTTGTGGTCAAGCGGGCCAATGAAGCCCTCCCACGGTGATTAAAAAATTTGAAAATTCGTTGATTTGAAAATTTGAAGATGAATACATCATTTTCAAATTCTCAAATCTTCAAATCTGAGTTTACTTCTTCTCCCAAGGTGCTGGTCCGTCCATAGTGAATCCTGCGCTCTTAGCCGATCCTGCGACCATGCTCATAGCTGACTCTACTGTGAATGCGTTCAGATCCGGCATTTTTTCCTCAGCTATTTTGCGGATGATATCCCAGCTGATCGCGCCTATCTTCTTGCGATTAGGCTCAGCAGATCCTGCCTGCTTCTTGCTCAGCTCCATGAGGAGTGCGTGTGCAGGAGGCGTCTTGATGATAAAGTCAAAAGATTTGTCCGTGTATACGGTGATCACTACCGGCAAAATTTTGCCTTGTTTGTCTTGCGTACGTGCGTTGAATTGTTTGCAAAACTCCATGATGTTCACACCCTTCGATCCGAGTGCCGGTCCGATAGGTGGAGCAGGGTTAGCTTGTCCGCCTTTTACCTGGAGCTTGATGAACGTTTGAATTTCCTTAGCCATAATATATACTTGTTATAAGTGTTATTAATAATAATGAGATGTCTTGTCACGCACCGAGGGAATCTGAAAACGGAAGCAGTCACCCTATTCCTCTATGCTTTTTCTATCTCTTTTGTTTTTTTACCCTAAATCCCTAAAGGGACTTTAATACAATTTGCTTTTGATTATACGATCTTCTCTACCTGCGTGAAATTGACCTCTACAGGTGTCTTTCTGCCAAATATCTTCACGGTCACTTTCAGCTTCTTCTTCTCGCTATTGATCTCTTCGATAGTACCGACGAAATCATTGAACGGTCCGTCTACGATCTTCACTTCTTCATTGATGATAAATGGCTCAGCCATAGTCTCACCGGAGTCGAGCATCTCGTCTACCGTGCCGAGCAACTTCTTGACCTCAGCGAGGCGAAGCGACTCAGGGGTCTTGCCACCGAGGAAGCCCAGATTGCCATGTACCTGGCGCAGCTGCTGGATGATCTCCGCCGACATCAGCTTCTCATCTACCTCGAGGTACAGGTACCCCGGGAAAAGGTTCTTTTCCTTGATCGTCTTCTTGCCATTCTTGATCGTATATACTTTCTCAGTAGGTACGAGAACGGTCGATATGATATGATCCATTTTTGACCTGCTGATCTCCAGCATCAGGTGCTCGCGTATTTTGCGCTCCTGACCACTGATGACCCGCATCACAAACCACTTTTTCTCTTCAGCCATGCTATTCATTATTTAGTGGATCAGTTTATATAGTCCGAATGAGCCCCATTTGGAGGCCAGGTCCATAGCCAGTACCAGCAGCGCCATGATGACAGCTGCGATCAGTACTACGATAGCGCTCTGCTGCAGCTCCGGCCAGGTAGGCCATGACACTTTGTGTACCAGCTCGTCATAAGCCTCCTCTACGTACAATACTATTTTATTCATCTTCCAATTTTATTGACAACCAGCCTTTTGACAGGCCGATCCTGTTATTAAAACCTGCACGGGAACAAGGATTCGAACCCTGATCAAAGGTTTTGGAGACCTCTATTCTACCATTGAACTATTCCCGTATATCTCTCCCGAAAAGGCAAACTCCTTTTCTGCCGTTCTCTTAAAACGGGACGCAAATATAGAAATATACCCTGATTTCCAAAAGTATGGGCTCTTTTTAATTTAACAAGGGGGATCGCGCCCGCCGATCTATCAGAAATGCACACCAGCCATCAGCGACACGCCATGAGACAGCCCAAAGTTATCCACCGTATTGTACCCATAATAGGTACTATAGCTGTATTTGACTCCTATCAGCTTATAGCCCAGTGCGAGGGACACACCCACCTTCTTATTGATAGATGCCTTGACACCGAACTGTGGGTTGAACACCATTCCATGAAAAATATAGTTGCTCGAACCGCCATAGTAGCCAGATGATATCTGCGTGAGCTGCATATTGTACCCCACTCCGACGGCAAAAAACGGTGTAACCCTCTTCTTGAGGAAATTGACCCTCATATCCATGAATATCGGAATATTGTAGGTATTTACCCTGGAGATATCTGCGCCCACCCCCAGTCCCATAGAGAAGATCCGGTTGAACTGGTAGCCATTGATAATAGCCAGCGATGCCATAGGCAGGTTGCCACCCGCAGGGAAATCGCTCAAACCTACCTGTGCGATACCATAATAGCCTTTAGCCTTGGTCTGGAAACCGCCTGCTTCGGCAGCAGCATCGCCTTTCAGCTCCTCACGCGTCACCTTTTCGATCTCTTCAAATTTGTAAACAAACAGGTTAGCTCCGCTTTTGATCTTGATAGACACATTGGGGACGAACTCCACGATCATACCGTGGATGACGGAGCCGTTCTTGAGATAGACCACCTCCTCATATTTAGCCGACTGGGCAAATGCGAGAGTACATGCGAAAACAAAACAGAGGATTGAGATTACTTTTTTCATAGTTGTTATTTTTTAGGTGCGCAAATATATAAATGAAAATCAACCGCGCAAAAAATTATGAGTGAATGAGTTACGTCCACTCAAAAAAGAACCTGCCTACTCGTATTCGGGCGCGGGTACATGGATGAGATGTATAATGGATGATGGTTGCCCGGCATGGCAATTAGCATTTGATTGCAATTATATAAGGTTTTCATTGCTACATTTGTCGAAACATTCTATCCGGATATGATCTTAAGGAGATTTAATATACGCGTCTATGGCATCCTGATCAATGAACATGACCATGTACTCGTATCAGATGAGCTGATTAGGGGCAAATACACAACTAAATTTCCCGGCGGAGGACTGGAGCTGGGCGAGGGACTGAGAGATGGCCTGATACGCGAGTTTCAGGAGGAGTGCGGAGTGGATGTGACGGTGACAGATCATTACTACACGACCGATTTTTATGTTCCTTCCTCTTTTGACGATGAGAGCCAGGTCATATCTATATACTATAAGTGTTTCTGTCCCGCCTGGCAGCAGATCAGGACCTCGCACAAAAAATTTGATTTTGTAGTCAAGCCCGGCATCGATGCGGAGGCTTTCAGATGGATAGCGCTGGGGGACCTCGATCTGGAGACAGATGTGAATCTACCTATAGATAAAGTGGTAGTCGGAATGCTGATAGAAGGTCATCATAAAGTGGGATTTAAAATATCAACAGACTAGGCCCCAAACCCCAAAGGGGCTTTAATACAATAGAGCAGGAGTAAATGATATAAAATGCAGAAGGAACAGCTAAGCATATTTGATATATTCAAGATCGGTGTCGGGCCTTCGAGTTCGCATACTCTTGGGCCCTGGCGTGCAGCGGAGCGCTTTCTCAGAGAGGTGAGCGATATATCACGCATTGAAAAAATACAGGTCCGCCTCTACGGCTCACTCGCGAAAACCGGTAAAGGGCACGGTACCGACATTGCCGTGATGATGGGGCTCAGCGGGGCCGATCCGGTGACATTTGATACCACGCTGCTCACGCCTACCATAGACGGCATCAAAGAGTCCGGCAAGATCAAACTGCAAGGCAAAAAAGAAATCCCCTTTGACTATAATGAAGATCTGCTCTTCCTGAAACGCGAGAGCCTTCCCTTTCATCCTAATGCACTGCGGCTGAAAGCGACTTTTACTGATGGCATAGAGCAGGAAGAAACATACTATAGTATAGGTGGCGGCTTCGTAGCCAAAGAAGGCGAAGAAGGTTCTGCCAAAAACTATATCAGCGTTCGCTATGATGTGAGCGATGGCGATGAGCTCCTGCAAAACTGCATGGGCGCAGGGCTAAATATATCGGAGCTTGTGCTCGAAAATGAAAATGCCTGGCGCAGCTCTACTGAAACAATAGCGGGTATCAAAAAGATATGGGAAACGATGGTGGACTGTATCTGGCGGGGCTGCCATGCCAGCGGCATACTGCCCGGCGGGCTCAATGTATCGCGCAGGGCAGCGCTGATGAATAAAAAACTCCTCAAAGGACATCCTTACAATAACAAAGAAGAATGGCTGAAGGCGATCAAAACCACAGCGGATACATTCCAGGATGTGCTGAACTGGGTGAGCTGTTTTGCCTTGGCGGTGAATGAAGAGAATGCCGCCTTCGGGCGCGTAGTCACCGCTCCTACCAATGGCGCTGCAGGTGTTGTCCCATCCGTGCTGATGTATCAGCAACTATTCTGCAAGGGAACGGAACAGGATGTGATCCGATTCATAGCCACAGCCTCTGAGATCGGTGCACTATTCAAACGCGGAGCTACTATCTCTGCCGCGATGGGAGGTTGCCAGGCGGAAATCGGCGTATCGTCGGCCATGGCCGCAGGTGCGCTCACCGAGTGCATGGGCGGTGACCCGAGCCAGGCACTGCAGGCAGCAGAGATCGCGATGGAGCATCACCTCGGCATGACCTGCGACCCTATAGGAGGCCTCGTGCAGATACCGTGTATAGAGCGAAACACAATGGGCTCGATCAAAGCCATTACAGCTGCGCAACTCGCCCTTCAGAGCGATCCCAATGTGGCCAAAGTATCTCTCGACGCGGTGATCAAGACCATGTGGGAGACCGCTCTCGACATGAACTCCAAATACAAGGAAACTGCGGATGGCGGACTCTCGCAGACGGTGCCTCTGAGCCTACCGGAGTGTTAGTTTTCACATCCCGCCTATTGCTTTAAACCTTCGCCTTATTATATTTGCACAAAACTATTTGCCATGAAAACGTATTTGCTAGCTTTTGCTATGTTCCTTTCCTTGATCTCTGAGGCCCAGTACTGCGGCACATCAGGTCCGTCCTCTTGCACTTCTGACAGCAGCCTGACTACCCCCGGCCTGACGGATTATCACAATTTCCCATGTGTCTCGCAGGGAATAGCCTTTTCTGAAACTATACAGCTGTACGTTCCAGCTTCCGTGGCATTTTCCGGCCTGACGGTGCCGGTCGACAGCATCCACATAGATTCTATCACCAATCTGCCATGCGGCCTCTGCTGGTCCACCAATAAGGCATCACTAACATTCAGCGGCAGTGAGCGCGGCTGCATAAATCTATCCGGTACGAGTACGGATGCTACAGGCACTTATTCCCTCGGTCTGTACGGTACTGCCTACACCGCCTTTGGCGCTTTCCCCGGATCACTCAATACGTATTGGGGCAATTTTTATGTATTTGTAAAAGCTCCTTCTGATGCGTGCAGCCACGGCGTAGGTACACTCCTGGCCGCATGTGGAGCGCATACCAGCTGCACGATCACACCGCAGGTGCAGCAACTGATCCCTGTCTCTCCTTGTGGAGACGGAGGTGATACGGCTGTATTCACTCTCACTGCTCCATATCTATCTCAGGTATGGATGACCCCGACAGATACTTTCCATACGCCTACGATTACGGTCGATACACATACCCCACAATATATGACACTGCGAGTGACAGATTCTGCTCTGTGCACCGGTACACTCACTATTTTCCTGAATTATACAGGAGGGCATTTGTCACCCCAGATCTGTTACTTCACTACAGATACGTCCCTGTCCCGACCTAATGTAGTAGTAGCCGCCCAGCGCAACAATATCTTTCATGACATCGATTATCTAGGACTGTATGGCAGTAGTACTGGTACTAATTATGACACCATGATCACTTCTATCAATCCATCCTTGCAGGCTATTTTCACCGATACGGTGATATACAAATATTATGCTTTACAAGGCCCTGCGGGATGCAGCACGACTACTGTCGGCACTGGTTTTGTCGAATACTCCAGGCTCACAGTAGATAGCAATGCATCAGGCTATCCTACACTGTCATGGCCACTTCAGTTTCCGATCACCTATTCTTCCGTCTACGTATTTGCACGTGTGCCGGGAGGAGCATGGCAGGTGATAGACAGCATTTTTGGCATCACAGGTACCAATCTGCAGGTCACCTATGTAGATCAGTATCCTACCTCGGCACATATGGACTACATGCTCGGATATAATCTCAATAACGCCTGTGACCCAAGCCGTACTGCGAATAAAACCGTCTTCACCAATGCCAGCAAAGCGCAAGTCCGGCAGGCTCTCGTGACCACCCGTCCTGCAGGTATATCAGACCTGAGCACACTGCCGCTTATAGACATATACCCCAATCCTGCCACGGATAAAATAAATGTACTTCTACACGGAGTGACTGATGCAGTGAGTATAGCGATATATGATATGACGGGCAAGCTGACAGCAGGCAAGGAAGCATCCATCGGACAAACCGCTATTGATATATCTGCCCTTGCCAGCGGTATTTATCTGCTCAAAGCCACAGACCACGGACGTATCCTGGCAGTGAAAAAGATCGTGAAGAACTGACCTTTACTCACTAGCTTGTAATTGACCGAGGCTTCCTGCGTTATCTTATTTGCGTTACCTTTGTACAGCATTTTAATAGCATGAAATATATAAACACCATACTTCTCGTCGTGATAGCTATCGCTTTGGGGGGCAATTTTTATCTCGACCATAAAAGAGATGTGGCCATCCAAGCTAAGGCCGAAGCGGCCGCTGCACCTAAAAAAGAAGATGAGCCAAGCCCGTTTGACAAGATGCCAACGGATCCGATGCACGATCCACACGCTATGCGTTCGGGCCCGGTCACGACCATTAGTTTTGAGAAGACAGTACATGACTTTGGTCGCATAGAATCGGGACCACTATACAAGACCTCTTTCAAATTTACCAATACAGGCAAATATGAACTGATCGTCAGCGGCGCCAAAACATCATGCGGCTGTACTGTGCCTAGTTTCTTAAGTAAACCCGTCAAGCCGGGTGAGACCGGTGATATATTTGTAGAGTTTGACTCTAAGGGCAGAACAGGCCAGCAAGTCAAGCTCATCACCGTCACTACCAATACCGATCCTAAAGAAAATGTCCTCACTATCAAATCAAACCCATACGTCAAAAACTAATGGCTAGGATCATGGCATTTGACTATGGGCAGAAACGCGTGGGCGTGGCGGCGACAGACCCGCTACAGATAATAGCCAATGCTGTGGACACGATAGAGACCAAACTGATTTTTGATTTCATCAAAAACTACCTGGCCAAAGAGCAGGTGGAGACTTTTGTGGTAGGATTTCCTTACAATGATGGTTTCAAAGACAATGCGGTGGTGCCGTACATCAATAAATTTATAGCCCGGCTGCAGCAGGCCTATCCCCATATACCAGTCGTCAAAGCCGATGAAAGCTTCACCTCGCGCATGGCTATGGAGACAATGATCCTCAGCGGCGTGAATAAAAAGGAACGCCGGAAGAAAGAAAATTTAGACAAAATAAGCGCAACTATTATCTTGCAATCATATATGGAGGGAAGATAGTCGCAAGTATCAAGCTAAGAGTCGCAAGCAATTGCATTGAATTTCTTTGCGTTCTTCGCGTCTTTGCGGTTAAAATTGTATTCAATCGTAAATCATAAGTCAAAAATCATAAATAGAAGAAGATGTTCCTGCCGATAGTAGCATATGGAGACCCGATACTGAGAAAGAAAGCTGTGGAAATAGACAAGGACTATCCGGGTCTGGACAAGCTCATAGAAGATATGTGGGAGACCATGGAGAAGAGCAAAGGTGTGGGCCTCGCAGCGCCTCAGATCAATAAATCCATCCGGCTCTTTGTCATAGACAGCACCAAGATGTATGATGAGGAAGACGAAGGCAAAGGAGTACGGGAGGTATTTATCAATGCTCAGATGCTCAAGGAAACGGGTACTGAATGGAAATACGAAGAAGGCTGCCTGAGCATACCCAATATCCGCGAAGATGTACACCGCAAACCGACTATCAGGATCAGCTACCTGGACCGCAATTTCAAGAAACAGGAAAAGGAATTTGATGATATGAATGCGCGTGTGATACAGCACGAGTACGACCACATCGAGGGCAAGCTCTTTATCGATCATATCAAGCCGCTCCGCCGCAGCCTGCTCAAAGGCAAGCTGGAAAAAATATCAAAAGGCGATATCGATGTGAACTACAGGATGAAATTTCCTAAGAAGTAATACTCAAGATCAAAAGTTATTAGTGGGGCACCCAATAAGGGTATGTATCATTTAAATTTTGGAGGATCATCAAAATTAAAATCCTCGAAAAAATAATACGAATAGGCCTTACCGTCAGAGGCCTGTATAGGTGCCATTTTAAATGGCTTCTGGGACAAAAGATTATTGAGCTTTAAAATAGCTTCATCTATTTCCGGGTGTCCGTAAATTATCTCCAAGTCAGATGTCCTTATATATCCCTCTGGATCGATTATAAAGCGGATATAGCCTTTTACACCCTTACTTACCTTTATGTTTTTGTAAACAAATGACATCAACTCCGATTCTTCTGTTTTTCTTTTTCCACGCATGTTAAACTGCTTAAACTCATAATAATAAAAAAACTGGTATATAGAGTCATCAATATGCCTTTTGGCCTGCAAATAATTGTCCAGGCTATCAAGGTCGTGTATCTTTTGCGGAATATCGACATGGGCGTAGCCTGTTACTTTCCCGTTTTCGGAATAGACCCGTGCATAGTTGACCACATAAAAATACCCCTCAGGCTCCAAAGGTTTATTGATCGTAACCTCCGCCGTACCCGGATGATTGTATTTGATAGTAAAATCGTATTCGCCTCTGCGCAAAAGCTTGGTTTCCCCATTCATAAAGCTTTCTGCAACATTGCCCTTGTTCAGTGTTTTGCTATAGCCTTCTATTTTAAAATCTATTACCGAGCCATCCAACATTAATTCGCAGTAGCCACGATCGTAGGTGATGGATATGGTTTTATTCACTGTTTTCTGAGAATTACCATCGCCTTCTACATAGGATGATCCGGTAAGGGTCATCATCGCACCATTCGTCTGTCCCACGCACATCCCTCCAATGCATAGCATACATAGAGCCAGTATTATTTTCATCCTTCTTTGTTTTTGAATATATCAATGATATGAAATATGCGTCTAATCCACAACCTATACCAATGGTTCAATATTTCCCTGCATTTTGAAGAAGCGATTTAATTTAGGCACATTTGCGTCCGGATGATGAATCAGGCAAATATAGATGCCCCAAGGACGCTGCTCAGGTCGCATCAGGCCTCTGCTCCGCAACTTGATCAAAAGCAAGCTGGAAAAAATATCAAAAGGCGATATCGATGTGAATTATAGGATGAAATTCCCGAGGAAATAGTTTTTTCAAAATTCTTGCGTCCAGCGCTTTTGTGTCAGCTCTGCCCAGAGTTTCTTCGATTTGTATCCGGCATTGACCCCCTTGACCAGATAGATTATAATAAAGACTTTGAAGACTGCTCCTTTGGAGACATAGGCCGGATTGCCTATAGCGTCTGTGAGTATTATCAATATATACAGGATGAGTGCCGTAAGTAATGCGGGGAACGGATTGGTCCGCGACCAGAGCGCCAGGGGAATAAAGACAATGGGTACAAGGAAAGCGGCTATGAGGAAATTCGATTCATTAGTGACTGCATACATGATCATATTACCCACGACTGATGCTCCGGATAGCCAGTACAGGCTCTTTGTCGCCTTCAGCGACTCAGTCATATAGTTCTGGTATAATGACCGCTGGCTATTGTAGGTACTCATAAATCTGTCTTGCTCGTCCTTTTCTCCCCGGACGGGATATGTGCAAAAGGGGCAGGATAGCTCCTGGATATTCAATTCCTTAGTGCATACAGTGCAGACCTGTGACTGCTGATAGTTAGTTTCCATTGCGATCCTTTTTGTTCTTATCGCCAAATTAAAATGAAAAATCTGATATCTCAGAGTTTAGCGCCTTTCACATATCTCATTTTGAATAAGCGATTTATTTAGGCACATTTGCGTCCGCATGATAAATCAGGCCAATATAGACGCCCTCAAGGCGCTGCTCAGCAGCCCAAAGAAATGTGTGATCGTGACACATCCACGTCCGGATGCAGATGCGATAGGCTCCAGCCTCGGCTGGAAGCATTACCTGGAGAAAAAAGGCCATAGCGCATCCTTTATCTCTCCTACTCACTATACTGCCAATCTCAACTGGATCAAAGGCGCCGAATCGATACTGGATTTCGAAGATGAAAAGAACAATAAGGTAGCAAAACAAAAGCTCGCGGAGGCGGAGATCATCTTCTTCCTCGACTTCAATGTCATCACCCGCGCCGAGAAGCTGACAGACCTGCTCCTCGCCTCTACAGCGCCCAAAGTCCTGATAGACCACCATCAGCAGCCTGAGAATTTTGCAGTGATCACTTTCTCTGATACTACATATGCGGCGACTGCCGAGATGATCTATGATGTGATAGAGGGCGCAGGAGATGAAGCCCTGATCGACCCCACGATAGCAGAGAACCTCTACGCAGGCCTCGTGGCAGACACGGGTTTTTTCCAGCATCCCAATACGACCCCTAACGTGTTTAAGGTGGCTGCCGGGCTACTCGCTCATGGCGCATCGCCTGACTATGTGAGTGATAAGGTAAATAATATATTTGACGAGCGCAGGCTGCACTACTTCGGGTATGCCTTGCTGGAAAAGTTAAAAGTTGTAAACGATGGCAAGGTGGCATACATTTCTATAGGTCAGAGTGACGCCAGAAAGTTTAATTTGCAGCTCGGAGACAATGAAGGCCTGGTCAACTATGCCTTCAAAATACAGACGGTACAACTGTCCGTGGTATTCTCTGAGGAGAGAGAGAAAGTAAAGATCTCATTCCGCTCCAAAGGTGATATCGATGTGAATGCATTTGCGAGGAAGTATTTCGAAGGAGGTGGCCACAAAAATGCATCGGGTGGCAAAAGCCTGCTGAGCATGGAGGAGACCGAAAAGAAATTCATAGAGTTGTCTAAAGAGTTGTTTGTATAGAAACCAGAGTTGAGGATCAAGATAAGAAGAGAAAATACCAAAACAGAAAATTCCAAACCGTAACATAATATGAAGCACATCAAACATGCTATTCCCGTTTTACTGATCCTGTTCACAGGATTGCTGTCATCCTGTGGAGACAAGTCTGCAAAGACTGATGCAACCACGACACCTATCGACACCACACCCAAGGTGCAGGCTGCACCAGTCATCACGGATGATGCTGACTGGCAGAAAAAAGACGGCCTGTACGCCGTGATCACTACCGCTAAAGGCAAGATCGTATGCCAACTGGAATATACTAAAGTACCAATGACCGTGGCAAATTTTGTCACTCTCGCTGAAGGGAAAAACCCAAAGACAACTATCAAAAAAGGTAAGCCTTTTTATGACGGACTGAACTTCCATCGTGTCATGGAGAACTTTATGATACAAGGGGGTGACCCTAAAGCAGATGGCACTGGCGATCCGGGATATGCATTCCCTGATGAGTTTGACCCATCGCTGAAGCATACGGGTCCGGGAACACTCTCGATGGCTAACTCCGGTCCTCAGACCAACGGCTCGCAGTTCTTTATAACACATGTAGCCACTCCATGGCTCGATGGCAAGCACACTATCTTTGGGCATGTAGTGCTGGGACAGAGTGTGGTCAATGCGATTGCGATCGGTGACAAAATGGACTCTGTAAGAATAGTGCGTGTGGGCAAAGACGCTGAGGCATTTGATGCGGTATCTACATTCAATACCAAAATGGTGGCCGCACAAAAAGTAATGGACGAGGCAAAGAAAAAGCGCGAAGAGCAGATCATCGCCTTGTATCCGGAATGGGCGGCTAAGGTGAAGGCAAAATACCCAAATGCGAAAAGGACCCAGACAGGCCTATACTATATAGTTACCAGCGAGGGCGCTGGCCCAATGGCTAAACCCGGGCAGACTGTGGTCGTGCATTATACAGGTACACTGTGGGATGGCAAAAAGTTTGACTCGTCCGTGGACCGCGGTCAGCCTTTCGAGTTTCCGCTGGGCATGCACAAAGTAATACCGGGCTGGGATGAAGGATTCGGCCTGCTCAAAGTGGGAAGTAAGGGCAAACTGATCATTCCGTTTTATCTCGCATACGGAGACCGCAGCCCCGGCGAACCGATACCGCCTAAGGCTGATATGATATTTGATGTGCAAATGATCGGCGTGAAATAATCGGACAATAGACAAATACAATTCTAAACTCAATAAATACAAACAACAACCATGATTAGGACAATCAAAACAAGTTTTCTCTTTCTCGCAGCGATGCTATGCACGATGCTGAGCAATGGACAAACAGGGGCAGTGGCATCCAAGCCGGCACCACAGACCACAGAAAATGCAAACTGGGAAAAGACAGATGGCCTCTATGCTGTCTTCAATACCAACAAAGGCAAAATAGTCTGCCAGCTGGAGTACGTCAAAATACCAATGACCGTGGGCAACTTCGTTTCCCTCGTAGAAGGAACTAATCCGGCGACACACGTAAGAAAAGGCGAACCGTTTTATGACGGGCTGAAGTTTCACCGTGTCATACCTAACTTCATGATACAGGGAGGCGATCCACTGGGAAGCGGTATGGGTGATCCGGGATATAAATTCCCTGATGAGTTTGACCCATCGCTGCGCCACACAGGCCCTGGCACGCTCTCTATGGCTAACGCCGGACCTGGCACCAATGGTTCGCAATTCTTTATCACGCACGTAGCGACTCCATGGCTGAATGACAAGCATACGATATTCGGGCATGTAGTACTCGGACAGGCTGTGGTCAATGCCATAGCTGGCAATGATACCATGAGGACTGTAAGGATCGTCCGCATAGGCAAAACTGCCAAGGCATTTGACGGAGCTAAGGCATTCGTAAGTGGTGAGGAGGTAAGTAAGAAGAAACAAGAGGAAGCTATGCAGGTAGCTATCAAAAAACATAATGAAGATATGGCAAAAAAGGCCGCTTCATACCCTGAGTGGGATGCCAAGGTAAAAGCCAAATATCCTACTGCCAAGAAAACCGCTTCAGGTCTGTACTATGTAGTAGATCAGGAAGGTTCTGGCGCTGTGGCCAAACCGGGCCAGACAGTTGTAGCTCACTACACAGGCACACTGCTTAGCGATGGTTCTAAATTTGATTCTTCTGTAGACCGCGGCCAGCCTTTTGAGTTTCCGCTCGGTCAGCACCGTGTGATAGAAGGATGGGACGAAGGTTTCGGCCTTTTCAAAGTAGGTGCCAAAGGCAAACTGATCATACCTTACTACCTGGCATATGGCGATAACAGTCCGGCTGCTTCTATACCAGCTAAATCTGACCTCGTGTTTGAGGTAGAGATGCTGGGAGTGAAATAAGGCCCCACCCAACCCTCCTCAAGGGGAGGGCTAATACAATACAAAATACAATCATAATACAGGGCGGCTTCGGTCGCCCTTTTTTTGTATTTATGCAGTCAGTTTAGAAAAAATAAAGAACAACAATATGCCAGAATCAAACACACTCATTCAGCCCGGCTTATATGCCGTATTTCATACCAATAAAGGGGACATCATTTGTAACCTTGAATTTGAAAAGACCCCTGTCACCGTAGCGAATTTCGTCTCGCTTGCTGAGGGCAATCATCCTGCTACAACCGTGAAAAAAGGCAAACCATTTTATGATGGATTGAGCTTTCACCGCGTGATACCTAAGTTTATGATACAAGGTGGTGATCATACAGGCACAGGTTCCGGTAGCGCAGGCTATAGGTTTGGAGATGAGTTTGACCCGACACTGCGCCATGTAGGCCCGGGCGTCCTCTCTATGGCCAATGCCGGTCCCGGTACTAACGGTTCGCAGTTTTTTATCACGCACGTACCCACGGCGTGGCTGGATGATAAGCACACCGTATTTGGACATGTAGTAGAAGGAATGGACATCGTAAACTCGATCGCACAAGGCGACTCGATCAGCAATCTGGAGATCGTCAGGGTAGGTGATACAGCTCAAAAATTTGATGCCATCGTGACATTCAACGACCGGGAAGACCTGCTGAAGAAAAAAGTGATCGCTGCCCGCGCCGGACTCAAGGCCGCATGGGACGCTAAGGTGAAAGAAAAATTTCCTGAGGCGATAGGCACCGAAACAGGACTCTACTATGTGATCGACAGCGAGGGCACAGGTGCAGTAGCTAAACCCGGACAGACAGTCGTAGCACATTATACAGGTACTTTCTGGGATGGTAGGAAGTTTGACTCATCGAGGGATCGCGGTACACCGTTTGAGTTTCCGCTCGGAGCGCGCCGGGTGATAGCTGGATGGGATGAAGGCTTCGGCCTGCTGAAGATCGGTACCAAAGGCAAGCTCATTATCCCTTACTACCTCGCATACGGCGATGAAGCACGCGGACCGCTGCCTGCTAAATCTGACCTGATATTTGACGTGGAGATGCTGGGGGTAAAATAGTAATGAGTAATTAGTATTTAGATAATGCAAATGCATTTTAATACAAGGCGGCTTAAGTCGCCTTTTGTTTTAAGTTTTAGCTTTTGAGTTTTCAGCTATCTTCATCATATGAAAGAGAAGACAATAACATTGCGTTTTTTGGCAGAGCCAGTAAATGTAAACTTTGGTGGCAAAGTACACGGCGGATCGGTGATGAAATGGATAGACCAGGCTGGCTACGCCTGCGCGGCCAATTGGTGTGGCGGCTATGCCGTGACCGTATACGTCGGCGGTATCCGTTTTTTCAAACCTATGCTCATCGGTTATCTGGTAGAGTTGCGTGCCCGGCTTATTCATACGGGCAATTCTTCCATGCACATCTCCGTGGATGTATTTAGCAAGAGCCCTCAGTCGGATGACTGGGTCAGGAATACGCACTGTGTGATCATCTTCGTCTCCATAGATGCGGAGGGTAAACCGACAAACGTACCCGTCTATACACCAGATACCGAAGAAGATATCCAAATGCAGAAATACGCTATCCGCCTCATGGAGCTGCGCAAGGGTATAGAAGATGAGATGGAGGCGTTTATGAAATGACAACTGGTCACTGGATGCCTGATCCTGGATAATACAAAGGAGAATTACGTAGTGTATTCATCTAGTATCCGAGAACCAGCATCTAGTATCCAAACGAAATTTCCTATTTTCACTTTATGAGCAGTAAAATACTTGGTAAATGGGTATTGATCACGGGAGCGACATCCGGTATCGGGCGGGCCTGTGCAGAGCTGTTTGCTAAGAATGGCGCGAGCCTGATACTCACAGGGCGCCGGTCAGACAGGCTGGAGGCAGCACAAAACGTACTGCAGGAGAAATATGGCGTCAAGGTAAAGACGTATAACTTTGATGTACGTGAGTTTAACGAAGCAGTCAAGATGGCCAATGACCTGCAAGCCTCTGAGATCATCCCGGATATCCTCATCAATAATGCGGGCCTTGCCTCCGGCAAAGACAAAATATACGAAGGCCTGATCAGCGACTGGGAAAAAATGATAGATACCAATATCAAGGGCCTGCTCTATATCACCCGAGCTATACTGCCGATGATGGTAGCGAGCAATGAGGGGCATATCATCAATATAGGCAGCACAGCCGGGCATCTGGTATATCCTGAAGGGAATGTCTACAATGCCTCTAAATATGCAGTCAAAGCGCTGAATGAAGCTATCAATCTTGATCTCATGGGTACTAATATCCGCTGCGGCTCTATCGACCCGGGCGCCTGTGAGACGGAGTTCTCAGAGGTGCGATTCCATGGTAATAAAGATAAGGCTGGTAAAGTTTATGAAGGTTATGAGCCACTGAAACCTCAGGATATAGCCGATGCAGCCCTATACATATGCAGCGCTCCTGCTCATGTCAATATCACTACGATGATCATCTATCCCACGGCACAGCGCTCAGCGTACGTGTGGGACAAGAAATGATCCGATCTCGGATGCCGGATTTTTGATTTCGGATTTAATACAATTGTCCTGCGCTACTACAGTTTAGCGCCCAGCTTCATTAAACACTTTATAAACTCCGCGCTTGCCATCGCTGAGAGTGATCTCTATAGCATATACACCGGTCGCATAGTGGTCCATTGGTATTTGGGTGTTCGGAGATATTTTTTGTGTAGCTATCAGATGACCGACTATATCATAAATTCTTATGTCTCCAGAAATAATTTCGGGACTATGAATGTAGAGCTGGGAACCGAATAAATAGACTTTGGTATCATTCATTTCCGCATTATCGATCCCGAGCGGAGCGGTAATGGTAAGCTGGACCCTGGCCGAGTCTACCTGCACTCCGGCAGGATTGGATACGATAGGCCATATCACGACTGTAGAAGACCCGACGACAAAATTAGGTCCTGAGAAATCGAACTTGACGTGACGCATCATGGCTCCACTTTGCGGATTTATTATCACAGCTGTTTTGGGGAAAATGACACCTGACGCAACAGTAGTATATGAATATCCACCATTAACAAAGCCACCACCAGAAACGGAATAGCCAAAGGCCAGGGAATCGGAGTACGTTGCATTCCCCTGGTTGTAAACCCATACATTAATGGATGGCGTGTCGCTATTGCCAGCCACACTCAATGGGAAAGTACGACTATAGAGCGAATCAAGTGCATTGGGGTCGAGATGCAGCACAAATTGAGCCCGCATGCTGCACGAAATAAATAGCAAGGCGGCGAATAAGGTGTAGCGAAATACTTTCATCTGAAATGTTTTCATAAAAGTAAAGATAAAGAAACTGATCCCAGCGCATATTTAATTTATATCTTAGCTCTCCAAATAGTAAAAAAATATGGATATCCTGAACCAGATCGTAGAGAAGCTTAATAAGGAAGAGATCAGGAAATTCAGGATCCTGTCTACAAACACAGCCGCTCCTGACGAAAGAAAGGACCTTATACTCTTTGACTATATACGCAACTCTGGTGTCAAATTTGACGAGAAAAAGGCGCTGAGAAAGCTGGGCTATAGCGATGGTATCAAGAACAGCTACTACCAGCTCAAGAACCGCCTGATCGAAAATATAGGCGACAGCCTGGTCATGCTCAATACACACAAGGACGAACTATATGAGATATTCCAGTACATCCAGCTATCACATCTCTACCGCTCCAGAAACTTACTGAAGGTCTCCCTCTCCTACCTGCACAAGGCTGAGCGTTGCGCGATCGCTATCGAGAGTTATGAAATGCTGGATGTGATCTATGGCGATTTTATCAAGCTCTCCTCAGACCTGCCCGAGATCAAACCTGATCCATATATCAAAAAGCGTGACGAGAATGCCGTGATCGTAACCGATCTGAGGGAAATGGATAACGCCCTGTCTATATTGTCACACCGGCTCAGGCTGTCACAAAATTTCGGACCCGTAGATAAAAACTCGCTGCAAAAACTCCAGGCCAGGGTAAATACGATCTCTGCGCATACCACCTCCGGATTTGGCAAAAATCTCGAAGCGCGTATATACAATGCGCTTAGCAGGATCTTCCTGCAACAGCATAATTATGAGGGCCTCGAAAAATTAGCCGTCCAAACGTACCTGAAATTTGAAAAGGAAAACTGGTTTGACAAAGCGAACCATGAGTTAAAGCTACAAATGCTCACCTACTGCGCCAATGCACTTTTTAAAAACTCGAAAAACAAAGAATCGCTGTCATATGCTGAGAAATTAGGTAAGGAAATATTGTCTTTCGACAAACTACATTTCGAAAAGTATTACTTCTTCTATAGCAACTCACTCGTGAATAACTATTCGATCATCAATCCGCAAAAGGGCCTGGAGGTGCTTAATGACTTTGAATCCAACATCAGAAAGAAGAAAAGTACTTACTACGACTTCTATATATACCTCAACAGGGCCACCCTGCTGTACGATATGGGACGATATAAGGAGTCGCTGAAAAACCTGGTACGACTATACATAAGCGAAGGCTACCTGGAGGCCGATCAGTCATTCAAACTAAAAATAGAGGTATGCGAGCTTATCATAACGTTTGAATCGGGTGACAGTGAGGCGCTGGGATACAGGCTAAAACAAGTGAAGAAGTCGTTTGCGTCATTGCAAAATGAAAAATCCCTGCAACGCGATTTTGAGGTCATCCGACTGCTGGAGGATATGAATGCCGTTGTGGATTATAAGCGGGATAGCCAAATCCTGAAGAAAGTTAATCTATTTTTGAAAGCAAAATACGGTTTGGACAAGGAAGATTCTGAAATCATCAAATACAGGCTATGGCTGAGTAAGAAATTCAGAATAAATATCAAATAGAGACCATTTCACTTCTCATTATTATAACGTTTTATTAAAAAAATACATTTGCAGAGCTAAGAAATGAATGAAATGCGGTTGTTCTACCTGTCTGGCCGGCATATATTTGTCCTGTCGAAGAAATTATTAAACAAAAAAAATAAATAACATGAAATCAAAATTCTTACTCGCGTTTTTAGCCTGTTGCCTTTTTACGGGCAAGCTATCCGCCCAGCTGTGTTATGCCTCTTTCTCCTACTCGCAGAATCCCGGTAGCACAACTGTGACATTCTATGTAGACAGCTCATCAGCAGGTTTTCTCAACTATCCTGTATACACCTGGAGCTTTGGCGATGGTACAGCGGGATTCAGTTCACAGACCAGCCACTCTTATAATTCTCTCGGGCCATACACCGTGTGCCTGACGATGAATGATACAACGAACCATTGCACTTTTACTACCTGCGATACCGTGAGGCTATCAGGCGGCAGCAACTGCTCAACTACGATTTCCTATACCAATGTAGATAGTGTATATACATTCACTGCATCTAATTCCGGTACTGCACCATTCACCTACAGCTGGACCGTAAACGGGCAAAACGCTTCAACTTCGGCTAGCCCTACTATCACGCTGCCACCTTCTAACTTCCTTTCCTACAATGTATGTGTGTCAGTCTCTGACAATAACGGCTGCGTAGCAACAGACTGTACTGTCGTATTTGATTCTTCGCAGAATACTGCCAGCTGCAATACATTTGCCTCTGTGAGCAATCAGGACAGCCTTTATACTTTCACAGCATCGCACCTCGGCGGTACGCCAGTGAGCTACTCATGGTATTACAACAATACATTACTCGGTACTACTGCTTCGGTTTCTACTATTCTCACAGCTGCAGATCTCGCAGCAGGCGGATCTGTATGCGTCACTATCGCTGATGCCAATGGATGTACTTCTACAGACTGTGTGACCCTCCGCAGCCCATCGGGCGGTGGCGGATGCCAGGCATACTTTGTGATCTATCCCGACTCCAGCAACGGTAACCTGGGATACTACCTGGGATACAACTACTCGAGTGGCAGCTTTGGAACAAACGTACTTTGGGATTTCGGTGATGGTTCGACCTCGACCAACCCATACCCATCACATACTTATGCTACCCCAGGACAATACACGGTCTGCCTCACGGTAGGTACTCCGGGTACTACGTGCTATGACACTTATTGCGATTCTTCTTTCTATGCATACAAAACAGCTTCGGGCCTGATGACACACCTGAGCATCTCAGGAGCTACAGGTATCAATGAAGCAAGCGCAAACACTGCGATCAGCATCTACCCAAATCCGGTGAACGACAAGCTGACAATAAGCACTAAGGGGAATATCGACAATGAGCGGATATTCAACATGGGCGGACAGCTGGTATTCGAAAGGAAATCAGGCAACGAGATCAACGTATCCAAATTTAGCACTGGTATCTATATCCTGGAGCTGAGCTCCAATGGTGCGACCTCAAGAACTAAATTTGTAAAGGAATAAAGGCGGATTTTGTTCAATCTCTGCGAGACCCCTGCGCCTCGTGCGCAGCGTCTTTTTATCTCGGATTTCAGAATGCGGATTTCGGATTGAATACAAATTGTTGGTGACGCTACGCTAACACCAACAACGGCATCTGCTAAAGATAGTTTGTAAAGGAATAAGGGGAATTTTTATTCCGATATTTAAACAAGGGGCCCTGCATGAGAAATCGTGTGGGGTTTTTTGATTGCGGATTTCGGAGTGGGGATTTCGGATTAAGTATAATACATTTGCTGGTATATTAAATAAATTAAACTATCTTATCCGGCCCTATTTCGCGGTATATAGTTGTATCGTCCGGGAATTATTAATCAAAAATTAAAACCATGAAATCAAAATTCTTACTCGCGCTTTTAGTCTCTTGCCTTTTTTCGGGCGCGCTATCCGCACAGTGCTATGCTTATTTCTCCTATACCCTGAACCCAGGAAGCACGTCCGTGATGTTCTATGTAGACAGCTCGTCTGCAGGCGCGCTAAATTATCCCGTATACAGCTGGACATTTGGCGATGGTACTTTCAACTGGGGATCTCAGGTCGCCCATACATATAACTCCGCAGGATCAAAGACCGTATGCCTGACTATGAGTGATACTGTAAATCACTGTACTTTTACTACCTGTGATACGGTCAGAATGACCAGCGGAGCTATCTGCTCTGCAGTGATCGGCTATACGAATGTGGATAGCGTTTACAGTTTTCATGCCGTCGGCACTGGCCCACTGCCATATACCTATAGCTGGATGGTGAACGGCCAGATCGTATCAACCTCTGCCACGCCGACCCTCACATTCCCTCCATCTAACCCTCTGCCCCACAATGTTTGCTTGACAGTAGTAGATAATGCAGGATGTACGTCCAGCGCCTGCACAGTGATATATGACTCCACGCAAAATGCATCAGCATGCAGTACATACGCCTCTGTGTCCAGCATAGACAGTTTCTATACATTCACTGCATCTCATCTGGGCTTTAACCCTTTGACATACTCATGGTACAATGGCAATACATTCCTGGGTTCTACAGCATCTGTTTCTACCGTCCTGGACTCAGCGGCCCTCGCAGCCGGCGTTTCTATATGCGTGACCGTAACGGATGTTTCAAACTGTACCTCTTCGGACTGCGCAACCCTCAGCAACACGACAGGTGGTGTTGGATGCCAGGCTTACTTCGTGATCTATCCTGATACTACCAATGGCCCTCTCGGGTACTACATGGGCAGCAATCAATCGTCTGGCAGCTTCGGTTCGAATGTGCTTTGGGATTTCGGTGATGGTTCGACCTCTACCAATCCGTATCCATCGCATACATATGCCACTGCAGGACAATACACAGTCTGCCTCACTGTAGGTACACCAGGCACCAGCTGCTATGATACATACTGCGATTCTTCTTTCTATGCATACAAGACCGCTTCGGGCCTGATGACGCACCTGACCATCGCAGCTGCGACGGGTATCAATGATGTCAACGCAAACTCAGCTTTCAGCATCTATCCCAATCCGGTCAATGACAAGCTGACAATAAATGCTAAAGAGAATATCGAAAACGAAAGGATATTCAACATAGGCGGACAGCTGCTCTTCGAAAGGAAATCAGGCAATGAGATCAACGTATCTAAATTTAGTGCGGGTATCTACATACTGGAGCTGACCTCTGGTGGCGTAAGCTCGAGAACTAAATTTGCAAAGGAATAAACAGATTGCGGAGTGGGGATTTCGGATTGAGTGGTTGAAGGTTGGCGTCCCCGCCAACCTTGGACAAATACACATGCTTTGCACACGGATATCATATCTAATACAAAACGGATAATGCAAATACATATTTCTCGCAAAGGCGCAAAGAATGCAAAGAAAAAGCCGCTAATTATAATTTAAACCCTACCTCCTGACCTACAAATTTCTTGTGCCAGCTCAGAGAGAGGGGTATTTGCCATTGTGAGTTGAGGGCGTCGATAGTGGTGACGAGATTATTGAAGACTAAGGTATCGTCGGTGATGGTGCCGGATGCTACTTCCTTTTTGAATGATTCGAAGTCGAGGCCTTTCACTTCTCTGTCCTGTATATAGCAGGTATAGAATCGGTCGAAGAAATTGACATTATATTTTGTGCCTAGTTCTTTGATAAACCTCACGGTGCTGTCTATGGAGCAGCCGCTGACTTGTAGCTTTTCCTCATCGGCAGCAAGTATGACGAAGCGGTCAAACAGTAACTCTCCATCGCCTATGACCTTAGCCTTATGGGCCAGCCACTGGGAGACAAAGGTTTTGATCTCCTGGGCGATCTGGGCCGACTCTGATGGGGCAAAAGCCCTGTCAGCCTGGTATACCCAGACGCGGGCGGAGTGCGGGAGATGAGCGAAGTTTTCCAATTATGACAATTTAATGACAAAATTAATGACATTATCCGATTAAGGTAACGGAACTTTGCACCCATAACAAACAATAAGAAATGAACAAGATATTGGTGCTCCTGTGCTGGTGCTGCGCTCTCGGTGCTTTCGCTCAAAATGACTCTGTGAGCCTCGGTGCAGGTGCCACAGATATGGTATTTTACAATACTGCTACGGGGGCTAAAACCTCCGCCTCAAACATCGACTGGCATATAGCCTTCACCGTCAGGCCGGCACTGCCTCCAAACAACACGAACCAGGCAGCTGCGATCAGGATCAATGAGGCCAATGGCGTAAAGCTGTTTCACAGTAACCAAAAGCTCGATGTATGGGCTTCGTTTGACACGACGGGATGGATGGGCTGGCAGGCTATGCACAACCCGGATACTACCTGGACCATCGGCGCATTCAATGTCAATAAGGATTTCAGCAACTACTATAACTATGGATGGGGTAGCTATAACTTTGCGCAGCATAGCGTATTTGGCGACTCATCTATCTATCTCCTCCAACTGCCCGATGGTACTTTCAGGAAATTTGCCATACTGAACCTCGATTATGATACGGCTTTCAATGTGCAGTTTGACAAGCTGGACAATTCGGATTTCACCGCAGCTGAGATCCAGAAAAAGCCATACCGCACCAAGAGCTTCGTGTACTACAATCTCGATACAAAGAATGTGATAGACAAGGAACCGGCGATCAGCGCATGGGACATGGTCTTCACGAGATATAACAATACCGGCTCCATAGCCGATCCTACTAAAGATATGGGCATACTGACCAATGATGCTAACTCTGCCTATGCGGCGTCTGGCACAGAGGCACTGGAAACATGCTACGCAGGCCAGTACTCAAATTATATCAATGTAATAGATGAGACCTGGAGAGACCAGACGACAGATACGATCATACCGGGGTTAGCTTATTTCGTATCCGGAAGTATATCGGGGAACTACAGGCTGACGATGACACAATTTGGCACTAGTTATACAGGATTGATGGGATTTAACATCGTGAAGTGTATGGCTACCGGCATCAATGATGTCAGCGCAAACGGTACAATACTATCCGTATATCCAGTGCCTGTATCAGATGTACTGCATGTGTCAATGACCAGCGAGGCTCAAAGCGCAGGAAATATAAGTCTGCTCGATATGTCCGGTAGGATGATCACTTCGCAAAGTATAAATATCCTAAGCGGCGACAATAATTTCACCATAAATACAGCAATGCTTCAGTCGGGTAACTATGTCCTGTCCGTATCGTCTGAAG
>JAOQAO010000129.1 GCA_025963485.1 Bacteroidota bacterium
CGGGTGGTCGGCCTCGAGCTCGGCGCCGACGACTACCTCGCCAAGCCCTTCAACCTCGAGGAACTCCTCCTCCGGGTCAAAATATTGGTCAAGCACAGCGTCAAAGGCACACAGGAAGGCAAAGACCTTAAAACATATAAATTTGGCGAGAACGAGGTCAACTTCGTCACCTACAAGGCCAAAGGCGCCGGAGGCTCCGAATACGAACTCACCAAGAAAGAGATCACCCTCCTCAAGCTCCTCATAGATCGCAAGGACTCCGTCGTCTCCCGCCAGCACATACTCCAGTATGTATGGGGCTACGACGTATACCCGTCCACCCGCACCATAGACAACTTCATCCTCGCCTTTCGCAAATACTTCGAGAAGGATGCCCGCAATCCAGAGTACTTCCACAGCATACGTGGGGTAGGGTATAAGTTCACTGCCAACTGACCCAATACCTTATGGGCGTCTGGGCGCCGTGCCCGTGCTCAGCCGAGCGGGCTACCGTGTCCCGCCGCGCCACGGCCCAGCCGTGGAGTCCTCGGAACAGCCGTCTATTATTGTCATTCGCCGTTAGCATATACGCTCTTTTCCTCGTGCCGCTTTCGCAGTTCAAAAAATCTGTCACCGATAAATCAGATAAAGCACCACCCTGCAACCACCGTCCAGTATAAATTATCCATTAAAAAGCAAAATTACATCCCGTATAAGAGGGATATAATGTACTTTTTTTTGTGTTCGCATCTTCGTTCCTTTGTACCGCTGGTAATATAAACAATTAAAACCCGCCACTATGAAGATCATTTACACCGCAATGCTACTTTGTCTCTCAGCCACTGTAGCCCTCGCGCAGGGCAGTATGCAGAGCCCCCCATGCTATACTGACCAGCTATGGGCAAAGATGGTGCAGCAGGACTCCACCCTGATCGCCAAAAGGCACCAGATGGACGAGCTCCTGTCACAGATGAATGGTACCGGTCAGGGTACTTCTATCGCTTCCCGCTCGTCCTCGCCATCTATTGTGGTTCCCACCGTCATCTATGTGGTATCTGACGACCCTACCAGCAATATAAGCATGGCACAGATACAAAGCCAGATGGACCAGCTCAACGAAAATTTCGCTCCATACGGATTTTCCTTTTGTTATGCTCAAAAAAATGCCAGCTCCGGCCAGGCTTTCAGCCACGATCCCGGTGATTCAGCGGGTGTGTTCCGCTTCACCTCCAATGCATTGAGCAATGTAGACATAAATACGACCGACGCCCAGCTCAAAGCGCTCAGCAATCTCCCATCAGCTGATTATCTCAGGATATTCGTTGTGCATACCATCACTCCCCAGGGCGTATTGGGCTATGCCCTGCTGCCCGGCGGCAGCGCGGCACTAGATGGCATCGTAGTCCGCTCCGATGTATTTGGCAGCTCCCACTATTGCAGCAGTTGCCAGCTATATCCCAACTATAATATAGGAGCTTCGCTGACCCATGAGGTAGGGCATTACCTGGGGTTATACCACACCTTTCAGGGTGGATGCAGTGCGGGGTCAGGTTTCCCGGCATGCGTCACACAGGGAGACTGGGTCTGCGATACACCGCCCACCACCGGCAGTTTCGGCTGCCCTGGCCCTGCTCCGCTGAGCTGCAACGGGGTAGACCATGAGTTGATCGAAAACTACATGGACTATACCCACGACCCGTGCAAAAACTCCTTCACCACCGGTCAGAAGGACCGCATGATCATGACTGCCCAGACATTCCGCAGCACACTGATCTCTACCGCCAATCTCATCAATACAGGTGTCACCTGCATATCGCTGGGCGATGAATATGCACATTTTGACTGCGCCAACTTCAACGGATGTAAGGATTCGGCCATGACCTTTAGCTCTCTGAGCTCAGTCGGATTTACCTATTCATGGTCATTTGGCGATGGCGGTACTGCTGTGGGGCCCACAGCGTCACACACATTTACTGCCCCGGGCCAGTATGTGGCCAGCCTCACCGGTATCAACACCACCGCCAATATCAACGCCACCTACAGCGCTACTGTATTTATCACCGCCTGTACTGCGCTCACCTGCTCGACCAATAAGCTTGACTTTGAGTATGGCTACCTTGACTTCAGCAGTGGCAGTCCTATCGCAGTAAATCATCCCAATATCAGCGTGGGTACGGGCCTTGCATTATTCGCCGACTTCTTCGCGGTATCCTACAGGGGAGACAATGCCGGTCATCCCCTGTTCCATATCACTCCGCGTGGTACGGGCTATGTATCCAGTCCGTGGCAAGGATTGGTAGATAGCAGCTATCACCTGGTGGATTCTTTGGGATTGAATGATGGCACTCATTGCCTCGCACCCCTGCCGCAGCACCCCAATATGTTTTGCTATGTGCAAGCGTTATCAAATGCGCTCAAATACTCCATCATCGATGCAGCAAATGGCCCTGTCCATATCTCTCCTGGCAAAAAGCTGCTGAGTGTACCTTCCAGCCCCACCGGACCATATCTCATGGCATTTATCCCAAACTGCGACGGAAATACAATGTGGCTGATCACAAACCTCAAAGACAGCATTTTCCGGGTGTATAAACTGGACTCCTCAGGCACCCTGGCCTACCATGGTATCTATGGACTTCCCGCAGCCTTTAAGTCCTTTGCTATGGTAGTCTCTCCCGATGGCCGCACCATAGAAGCGAGCGGTAGGATCGGATCAGTCATGTCTGCCGTCGTCCTGCACTTTGACAAGGCTTCGGGAAACATTACCAACAGCTACACACTATACACGGCCTCATTTCCCAATACCACGAGCTATACCGAGTGGGTCGGCACTTTCAGCCCCAACTCCCGATTTTTTTACCAGGCCGGCCCGTGCTGTGCCCAGAATTCCGGGGTTACAAACTACATGTATCAATTCGATATGTATAGCCCGGATCCCAACGCTACACGCCGGGTCATCTTTAGCTATCCCATGACCTCTTTGACGACTCCCGGTGTCTCATGCTTCACCGGACCGGACCAGAAGATCTACATAGGCCGCGTCCGACAGCCCAATACCGGGGCAGATGCATACCGGCTGAGCGTCATCAACTATCCTGACCTGCTGGAAAACGGACTAAACTCCACAGGATATAATCAGAATGGACCGTCTATCAGACCTCCAAATTGCCCCTATTATGGCATCAACTATGCTGGCTTTGATGGTGTCGCGGACAGGGTAGATGCGATGAGTTGCGCATGGCAGCCTGATGTGCCTTCACCCTTTGGCTACATGGCTACGGGCTGCCTGAGCTATCAGTTCCGCAGTGATGACTGTTCCTCTGCATCATGGGATTTTGGCGACCCTAATAGCGGCAGCAATACATCCACCTCCAATACACCTGTGCATACCTTCTCTGCTCCGGGCACCTATACTGTGCATATGGTGGCCGGAGGTCATACATTCGTAGACTCAATACATATCGCAGGCCCGGATGTGCATATAGCATCTACTGCGATCAATCCCTGTCCTGCGCCATACGCTACCTACTCCCTCTCTGCCGTACAGCCCTTTGTCAACTATATTTGGACTGTAACGCACGGTACCCCGGCTACTGCATCTGGTCGCAGCGACCTTACGGTAAACTGGAATCCGGCAGATACCATCGGCACTATCATGGTCATCGGTATCGACACTGTGATGGGATGCAGCGATACCTCCTACACACAAGTACACTATCATATCTCCGGTACCGCCTCTGTAAACTATACCTCCGCCAGCATCTGCAATGGACACAGCTATCCATTTGGCACACGGCTGCTGACTACAGCGGGTACCTATCGCGATACTATGATGCTATCCGGAGGCTGTATGATCATCACCGAGTTGGCACTCACTGTCACACCGGGACCCGCAGTGTCATGGACAGGAGGTACAGTGATACTCAGTCCCGGCGCTGCCAATGTCCCTCTCAACGGTGGCATCCCGACAGGTGGCGTCTACAGTGGCGCAGGTGTTACAGGCAATACTTTTTACCCCGCATCGGCATCCACAGGCTCGCATACCATCACCTACACATACACCGATGCCAATGGCTGCATAGGCACAGCCCAGCGCACCTTTGTCATCACAGCCATCGACGAGCTCGACATCGAGGCCCGCATACAGCTCTACCCAAATCCCGCCACCCATAGGCTCGTTGCACAATCTGATCTATTCACCTCTGGCACTGTACAGGTACTCCTGTACGACATGACCGGCAGGTCCATAGCTGCCCCGATACAGAGATCAATGGACAAAGCCGTCTTTGATATATCAGCACTCTCCGACGGTGTCTACAGCATCCGGTTCACTGTGAACGGCCAGGAAGCCAGCAAACGATTTGTAAAGATGGAGTAGCATTCAATACTTCAATCTGACAAACTGCAATGCCATCCCCATCAGGATGGCATTGCAGTTTATTATCCTCAATAATCAAATGATATTCGCTACCCGGCTGTGTGCAGAATAATCATTTGCAAGTCCCACAGCCGTTTACATACTTGACATATCAAATAAGTCCTTTTAGCACACCCCATGGCACATTGTTTGACGTAATTTTATAGTAGTTCTTTTTTATTAACCATAAAAAGCAAAACAATGAAACAACTGTTACTGGCAGCTGCTCTGTTCCTTGCATCAGACGCTGCATTTGCCCATTCTTCTGTTTTGTCAGGCAATAATAACGGCAGTCAGGGACTCATCAGGCGCCCCAGCCCCGTCGTCGTAGAGCCAGCGCGTCCTGCACCATCACCAGACGTACATAAGGTGACGACCAAACCGGGAAGCAATGACTCGTTCAAAGAGTTTTTATACCGCCTGTATCGTTCACTGATGAAGTAGTGCTTTGTGCTTAGGCTAGCCACCCTTTTCTCTCCATTCGTGGCTAGCGCGAGGCGGTCTTACTATTCCCACTCTCCTTTTTTAGACCGTCGTTGATTTTTACTTATCGCCATATCCTTACTGCTGCGACATACGGCCATGTATAGTATTGATTTACTTACCACTCGGCATATGCGCAGCTCTCTGATTTATTTGTATTGATCCGTGCTCATCCGTTTTGTATTAACCAAATAATCCGTGCCATCCGTGTGCCTTGTATTTTGTATTCTCACCATCTGATCCACCCCATCCCCCATTTCCAGTTTACCCCTATTTTGACTATATTTACGCCGCAATAAAAACTAAATATGTCAACAACAACAGAAACCACCTTGAAATACAAGGTAAAAGACATCGCATTAGCCGAGTGGGGCCGCAAAGAGATCAGACTTGCTGAGGCTGAAATGCCGGGCCTGATGTCGATCCGCAAGGAATACGGCGCACAGCAACCACTCAAAGGCGCGCGCGTAGCAGGATGCCTCCACATGACCATCCAGACTGCCGTCCTCATCGAGACGCTGAAGGCACTCGGAGCAGAAGTGACCTGGTCATCATGCAATATATTCTCGACACAGGACCACGCCGCTGCTGCTATCGCTGCTGCCGGTATCCCTGTTTTCGCCTGGAAAGGACAGAATGAAACAGATTTCGACTGGTGTATCGAGCAGACGCTCCATGCATTCGAAGGCGGACAGCCGCTCAATATGATCCTCGACGACGGCGGTGACCTGACCAATATGGTTTTCGACCGCTTCCCCGAGCTGATCCCGGGCATCAAAGGCCTCTCTGAAGAAACGACTACAGGCGTACACCGTCTGTATGAGCGTATGAAGAAAGGTACACTCCACATCCCTGCGATCAATGTCAATGACTCAGTGACTAAATCTAAATTTGACAACAAGTACGGCTGTAAAGAATCTCTCGTAGATGCTATCCGCCGCGCTACAGATATCATGATGGCTGGCAAAGTAGCAGTCGTAGCAGGATACGGCGACGTAGGCAAAGGCTCTGCTGAGTCTCTCCGCGGCGCAGGTGCCCGTGTGCTGGTGACTGAGATCGACCCTATCTGCGCACTCCAGGCAGCTATGGACGGATTTGAAGTGGTGACCATGGATGAGGCAGCTACCCGCGCCAATATCTTCGTCACAGCTACCGGCAATCTCCGCATCATCCGCGACAAGCACTTCAAGGCGATGAAAGATAAAGCTATCGTGTGCAACATCGGCCACTTCGACAATGAGATCGATATGGCTTGGCTCAATGGCAATCATGGCGCTTCTAAAAATACCATCAAGCCACAGGTAGACATCTACACGGTAGATGGCAAAGAGATCATCATCCTCGCTGAGGGCCGTCTGGTCAATCTCGGCTGCGCGATGGGCCACCCGTCATTCGTGATGAGCAACTCATTCAGCAATCAGACCCTCGCTCAGATCGAACTCTGGAACCACAGCGACAAGTACGAGAACAAAGTTTATGTACTTCCTAAGCACCTCGATGAGAAGGTAGCATTCCTGCACCTCGCACACATCGGCGCCAAGCTCGAGAAACTCGAGCCAGAGCAAGCGGAGTACATCGGAGTGACGGTCAACGGTCCATTCAAATCAGACCACTACAGGTACTAAAATGTCATTTGTCATAATACTAAAAAGCACTCGCCCTAAGCGAGTGCTTTTTATTTAGCTTATAAATGCAGCAAATCTTTTTGTAATTTTGAAAGCAAACTAAAAAAAATGTTTACTACTACTCTTCATATCAATACTCAGGAACTCAATGAGGATGTCATCGCCTCTATAAAAACCATGTTTGGCAAAAAAAATCTGGAGATCGTTATAAGCGAAGCAATGGATGAAACAGATTATCTTCTTAAATCCCCTGCTAATAAAAAGCATCTCCAAAAGGGAATTAAGGATATTAAGAACGGAAAAGGCATTAAGTTTTCGCCCGATGAATTTAAAAAACTGAATAAGGAACTCTTGACAGGCAAAAAGAAATCGTAAATGCTCGCAGTCACTTTTTCACCCCAAGCCTTCAAGGAATACAATGACTGGGCCACTGATGATAAAAAAGTCTTTAAAAGGTTTATAACCATTATTGCAGACTGTCAGCGAGATCCTTTTAAGGGTATCGGAAAACCAGAAGCACTTAAACATGAGCTGAAAGGCTACTGGAGCAGACGCATCACTGACGAACATCGCTTGGTATATCAGGTAAGCACAGAAAGTTTATACATTTTTTCCTGCAAACATCATTATTAAGGTAAATGCTTTTTGTATTATGTCCCCTTCGGGGATTTAGGGGCCACCTATTTGTCATAAAATTGTCACAAGGCATTCTGAGGATTCAGGATGCCTTTTTTCTTTAGTACCTTACATTTACCAAATCTTGCTTATGAAGAAAACGTTACTCCTGGTTATTTTTCTATCTGCTTTGTATAGCGCAAGAGCTTCAGATACTCTTACTATTCGGCAAGTATTTAATTTCAACGTAGGAGACACCTTTGATTACAGGAAGTACATAGAAAGTGTAGATTATGGATTTCATACTACAACCTACAAACGAAAAGTACTTCTGCAAAAAACATACAGTACTAATAACGATACAATTTTTACACTCTATAGTATCTCCCCTGGAAATATAACTCAACTGGATACCATTACTAATCTTGATAGCTTTGCTGTTTTAAAAGTCCCAAATCAAGATACATTTTGTCAGTATTTTTATAGTTTTGATACATCTACTTATTCCGGATATACTTCCAATACCTCAAATGAGAGTTGCTTTGAAAACGCTATTTATTATCGTTTTACAGATGGACTTGGGATCACACTTAAGGATCTGCGTTGGATAGGTCAAAGCGGTGTAGGAACCAACTATGATATTGAAGAATTGATTTACTATTCCAATGGGGTAAAGATCATTGGGAGTCCATATGCCGTAATAGGCATCCGCGAAACTATTGCCTCAAATTCATTGATTTCGATCTATCCAACGCCTGCCTCTGATGTACTTCACTTATTATTCTCAGGAATGAGTAGACACAGTACCCGGCTTATCCTATCCAACCTCATAGGACAAGAAGTATACTCCTCTCCCATCACCGATACCGAAACCACCCACGACATCTCAAAACTCCCATCCGGCATTTACACATGGCGGATCATGTCAGATGATGCTATTTTGAAAACGGGTAAAGTCGTAAAAAAATAATTATGAAAAGGCTGCTACTTTTATTTGCCTTTATATCGGCTATGAGTACTGTGAAGGCGTCAGACACCCTCACCTTTCGCCAAGTATATAATTTCAACGTAGGAGATACTTTTGATTATTCCTATACCCTTACGTCCAATGGTACCGGTCCTTTTTACGGTTCTTTTTACGGAGATTCATTCCAGAGAGTGATGATCACATCAAAAGATTTTTCAGTTGACTCTAGTTCTGTCACATATGTCAGGATACAACTTTATCCTCCCACCTATATCAGGGACACAGTTACATATTCCAATCTGGATAGCGCCGTGACTACATATTTTGGTTCAGTCCATCTCAATTTCCAAAGTGATACCATATTGGGGCGTCAAGTAAACAAGCTGGAGTACAGTAATTTTGTTAGCTACGAAGCTGAATTTGGCCAGGGGCTGGGCGTGGTTAATGCGCTCACCGGAGGCTATTATTTTGGCTGTAGTAATGGTACGGATCATTCCTTTGGTTCGTATCATTCCACACTTGTGTACTATACCGATGGTTCATTTCGCTTTGGCCAGCCCTATTATATGCTGAATGGTGAGTCCCTGATCCACTATATACCTATACCCGAAGATTGTGCCTACTGGAACTATACCCAATACCTGCAAAATGGGACTGATCAGTTCCAGCTACGCACTGGCAATAAAGTTTATCTCAATAACCACACATATGTGGAACTAATACTCAGATCCGTCGTCAGCAATATCTTTTCGGGCGATTCACTATGCGGCTACTTCAGAAATGATACATCAGCTCATAAAGTATACTTCTGCCATCAACCGGGAATTAATGAATCCCTGATGTATGATTTTACAGGTATTGATTATGGCAGGTACGACGGAGTTTATTATGTCGGTACTATGGTCGACACCTTCAGCAGAGGAAACGTGGTAAGAACAAGCTGGACAACATCTATACTGGAACCTCTCGGCGACGGATGTATATCCAGACTTATCAGCGGCATAGGCTCTGAATTTGACCTGTTCCATTCCCCCGTCTGCAATTCTTTTTCCACATGTCATCAAGCGTTCACGTCTCCCCCTGTGCTGGAAAGCTTCTGCGTCTGTGGCCAGATACTATATCCTGCTTATGCTTCTGCCACGAGCCAATGCTATCTCATGACCGGAATCAATGACGTCGGTGATAGTCAGGTGCACATTCACATCTATCCCACCCCCATCACCGACCTCATCCACCTATCATTTCCTGATGCAGGCAGATACAGCGCTCACCTCATCCTCACCGACCTCTTAGGACGAGAAGTATACTCCTCCCCCATCTCCGGCACCGAAACCACCCACGACATCTCAAAGCTCCCAACAGGTATTTATACATGGAGACTTATTTCAGATAATGCCATTTTAAAAACTGGCAAAGTCGTAAAACAATGATCATGAAAAGGCTGCCCCTCTTATTTGCTTTGATGATGGCTATCACTTCGGTTAAGGCTTCTGATACCCTTACCATTCGGCAAGTATTTAATTTCAATGTCGGTGATACATTGGATTACAAAACCATATCAGAATTCTCCTATCCGTTCGACCACTACAGCGAAGGAATGATTCGCTATTATATCAGCGGCAAAACATTCAGCCCCGATTCACAGACTATCACATATCAGCGCCAGCAACTCTTCCCATCACAAGGTGGTCTGCAATATCTGACATACACAGATCTCGATAGTTCTATTATCCATTTTGACACTATCGGGGGTTACTATGGCTATCAGGTCCAAGGAGCGCGGGATTCGTTAAACCTTATTACAACCACTTGCAGCGGCTCCAGTACAGACAATGGTTTTACACACACCTATACAGAAGGATTGGGACGAACCTATTACCGCCGTGGTTATGGCAATATCGCCGATGGAGGAGGTGATGATGATACTATGCTGATATACTATGCACGTGGTGGTACAGCTCACGGCACACCTTATTATCTCGCTCATGGGGAGCAGTATATCCACTATACCCCGCTACCCGAGACCTGTGCCGTATGGAATATGTTATCAGGAGGTCTGCAGGAACAAATACATACCGGAAACATCATTTCGCATAATGGCCATCGCTATGTGGAAATGATATATCGTAGTTACGACCCATACAACGGTGCTTTTACTCCGGATTCTCTATTGGGATACTTCTATAATGACAGCATCGCCAGGTCTGTTTACTTCGCCACTTCTTTATCCGGAGTGCCGAGGGAACTTTATAATTTCCATTCGGCTTCCTCCGGATTGAGCTGCAGCGGTTTCTTTAACGTAAATCAGAGGCTCTACGGGGGTCGGCTTTTATCACATTGGTACACAGACATAGCGTGCGATTATTACTATGGCCATTATTGCTCCTTCGATTATATCGAGGGAATAGGAGGTACAGCAGGCCTGATCAATGTAAAAATGTTCGGAGGTCGCTATATAGGCTATCTCACCTCACTCTGCGTCTGCGGCAATGTGATCTACTCAACCACGACTACAGCATCTTGCGCCTTACTCACAGGCCTCAGTGACCTGGATGAGGATAAGCCAGCAATTCATCTCTACCCCAATCCCACCACCGACATCCTCCACCTCTCATTGCCAGATGCCGGAAAGTATAACAGACATCTTACTCTGATCAACCTCATAGGCCAGGAAGTATACTCCTCTCCCATCTCAGACACCGAGACTACCTACGACATCTCAAACCTCCCATCCGGTATCTATACATGGCGTATAAACACGGACCAGGGAATAATCAAAACAGGAAAAGTAGTAAAAGAATAACCTGGCTATTTGACCATGTACTTGACATTCACCCCATACATAATGATGAATGCAATCCCGACAAGGGCATACAACCCACTGGATATACCGCCTAATAGCCCGCCACCAAAAAATATCAAGGGTATTATAATCCAGATAATGGTCCCTGCGATATACAGGTAGTACCCGCTTTTGCGAAAGCCCCACATCAAAACAGCCCCTCCTAGCGTAAGCAGGTTAGCTATGAGATTTATAAGGGACGATTTCCTGATATTATCGGCAGACATATTAGAGAACATACTTCCCATAAAGTTTTTGAGCATTTCAGGCTGCGCTGTGTTACTCATCTGCTCGTCCATTTTGTTTTGGGTCTCGCTCATCACCCGTGCTCTAAAGTCAGCAGTGAAATACCCGCTGATCCCACTATATACCCCATAGCTGCTGCCGATGAATGTAAGGATACAAAGGACAATGAGGAAGGCCGGCCTTGCAATAGATGGCGCAGGATTAACCTGATCGAAGTTTGTGTTTGATTCCATATGCTTTGTGTTTTACAATCAAATTTTAATAATATTTTTCTCAAAAGAGAAAAAACTTATCCCCTCCTTTTTATAATGCCGGGATAGAGGGGATTTTGCCGATTTCTTGAAGTATGTTTGCCATCATGTGGCAGCGCACATTTTTATATCGTGTTTTACAGAAAGACAAGGCCTTCTTTGCACTTTTCGTACTGTTCATTCTCGGCCAGTTTCTCTTTACGTACAAAGGAGTTGAGAATACGCCATTCTTTCATTACGGCATGTATTCCGCTCCGCACAAGGCACAGGAGAGCTACACGATTTATGCCATGGCCATAGATACCACACGCATCTTATCAGGCAGCTTCTTTGATCCACAACGCGTCGTGGTGTACAATACCCTCGCCACCTATGACGACCTGAAGCAACATGACTTCAAAGACTCACTTGACAAGGTCATCTCCCATCGCTTCTCTGGCGCTACCGCCCGGAAACTACGCGCCGCTTTGCTCAATAGCTCAAAGATGGATACGCCCTACCAGAAATGGCTCTTCTCCTATATAGCAGATATGCGCATGATCGAAACCCCACATTTCGGAGTAGCCAAACTGAACGCTGTCTACAATCCCGATGGTACTCTCACGATAGATAATGTCAACATCTTATTTGACCTGAAAGAATGAATGAGATAATGACACAGCAGCAGATCGATCTCCGCGCCAGGTATTTCTACCTGTCTTGCGTCGTGATCTTCGTCGTCTATTTTCTGTCCAATACCCTCTTTTCGCAACTCGCCCAGCCCGTTCTCATCGATCCGGGTATCGACAATACCTACTGGCTATTTCACTGGTTCGGTATACCGCATGCAGTGACGCACTCGACACTATGGTCCGCAGTGCTGGATATTTTCTTATTCCTGCTGCCTGTGGCAGCATCCATCGTTACCCGCAGGCGGATATATGCCATTCTTTTCACCATACTCATATTGGTATATCAGATCACGCTATCGACCTACTCCACGCATCACTTCCACACCCTCGTTGGGGTTCTGTTTCTCAGTATTCCATTCTGGTTCGGCCCCGGCCAGCGTTTCACTTTCACATGGGAGGCAGTGCGGTATTATTTCTTCTTTATGTTTTCCTCAGCAGCACTGTGGAAGATATGCCGCGGCTCAGCATTTGATCCCCATCAGATGTCCAATATCCTCATGGCCCAGCATGCCCAATACATCTATGATTATCCCGATTCCATTTTCACGCGCTTATACTCCTACCTTATCTCCCATTATCAGGTTTCCTTCGCACTACTCATCATGATGGTCCTGATACAATTAAGCTTTCTCGGTGGTTTTTTCACCAAAAAATATGACCGGATATATCTTTATATCTTCATCGCATTCACCCTGTTGAACTATCTCGTCATGCACATCAGCTCCGCTCCATTACTGATATTCTGCTTAGTACTACTCAACTGGGAAAAGATCGAGAAAAAAGCATTAAAAACCAGCTAGGGCCAATCTACCGAAATCAAAAATCCGAAATCCGAAATCTCTCGTTTTCTCCGTGTCCTCTGCCTGTATTCCACTATCCTCCGCGCACTCTATGATCCTTGTATTTTTTCTATCTTGCATCGCAAAAATCGAAGTAATATGCAATATGATCTCATAGTAGTAGGAAGCGGACCGGGCGGATATGTAGCCGCCATCAGGGCATCTCAACTGGGCATGAAAGTGGCAGTCATCGAGCGCGAAAGCCTCGGCGG
>JAOQAO010000137.1 GCA_025963485.1 Bacteroidota bacterium
GTGCGCTGCATTCGTATCGCAGATCGAATAAACGAATGAGTCTATCGTGATCGGCGTCGTGAATGGTCCTGTAGGTGAATATACTACCTGGTTAGAAGCATTGTATCCGATATTACCGTGGGCCGTAGGGCCTGGGGTGATATTAGGGATAGTCAGCTGATCGCCATCCGGATCGAGGTCATTGGCCGCTACGTAAACTATGATGCCATGGGTAGTATCTGTCACCGCATAGTCCGTGTTAGCTACTGGCGCATGGTTAGGTGTACCTGTAGTATCGTAGATAGTTACAAATATTGTAGCTGTATCGCAAAGTACATTCACGAAGTATGGTGAGTTGTCACATACTATTACTGTGAATGAATCTGAGCAAGTGCCACCTACCGGAGGGCAAGCCGGATCATTTGGTGTATAAACTCCTGTGCCATTGATGTGCGCATCAGGTGTCCATGTACCGTGTGAAGGACTGTTCGGATAGATATATGTGATCGGATCGCCGTTAGGGTCAAATGCACCTGTAGAGATATTGACACCTACAGGGACACCCTTAGGAGTGCTCACGTGCTGATCCTGTACTACAGGCGGCTCGTTGCGTGGATCTACTACGATCGTGATATAGCTGGTGTCGCAGAGTGCCGGAGTACCATTATCACAAAGTATGATACAAGCATGGTCTATGCCGTAGAAGTTAGTATCCGGTTTGTACGTCATGCACACCAGCGCAGGTGTATCGGTCACAGCCGGAGCTGAGATCCATATACCATGTGTAGGAGCGCAGAGCACACTGAACGTATGGTGATCGCCGGCATCAGGATCTGTGTATGGCACACAGAAGGTGATGATACTGTCTTCCGGTACATGTACCAGTGTATCAGGTATCACCGGCGTATCGTTGACACATGTTACGTTGACGAATACCAATCCAAGATCCCATGCTCTTTGGCCAGGGCACAGAGGTGATCCGTTCAGGCCGGTGATCTGGTACCCGAAGGTATCAGTACCGCAGAAGTCAGGATTTGGTGTGTAGATCAGTTGATTGTTCCACAACCTCAGCTTACCAAATGTAGGCTGTGCTGAGATGCTCACTGTGAGCGGATCGCCGTCTATATCGTAGTCATTTGCTACCACATTGATAGTATCTATATGGTCTTCGATCATAGTCGCGGTGTCATCCACTGCTACCGGAGCATGGTTTGTGATCAGGACATCCACTACCAGTTGAGCAGATGAACACATCACAGCACCCGCAGGGCATGTGCTGCATATCTGGTAGCTCACGGTATCCAATCCATGGAAGTAAGGAGCAGCCACATATTCTACATTGCCGCTTCTTGTGTTGAGGTAAGCAAATCCGTGGGCGCCATTAGCAGTTATGATGATAGTATCATTTCCAGAGTTGCCCGGATAATCATTGGCCAACACATTTGCACTGAGTATAGAACCTTCGCATACCGTATCGCGGTCATTGGCTGCGATAGGACCGACACAGGTATCCACTACGAAGATCGTGATGGTCGCAGTGTCATTGCAACGGTCAAGGCTATCAGTGACCCTGTAAAGGATATGATCGACACCTCTGTATCCGGCGGCGGCTGTGTAAGTGATCGTTCCGTTAGCATTCAATACAGCAGTATTGCCCAGATCCGGTCCACTGAGTATCTGTACTGAGTAGCCTACTCCTATCACACCTACATACTGGTCGTTGATCAATTCGTTGATGACAACACCTATGCTATCACCATTGACGAAGTCAGCGACTGCATCAGGGCAGTGAGGTACATGGGTAACTACTATAGTCACAATACCTGTATCGCACAGTACCGGAGAACCATCATCACAAACTACATAACAGAATGAATCTGTACCGTAGAATGATGAAGCCGGAGTATAGTTGACACAACCTGTGCCTGAGATCACAGCCGTACCATGAGCAGGGCTGCATACTGCACCAACGGTGACTGACTGGCCCGCATCAGGATCGCTGAATGAAGGACAAACCAGTATCGTCGAATCCTGTGGTATCGTCACAGTGGTATCAGGCGCATGAGGAGGATGATTGAGCAATGTGACATTGATATATACTGTAGCAGTCGCACAGAGTGGGCCACCCAATGCTACCGGAGTAGAATCGCAGATACTATACCTGAATGAATCTACACCTATGTATGTGCTGTTAGGCACGTATGTCACAGCACCTGTAGTCGGATCGATATTGGTCACGCTGCCCTGAGCAGGAGTAGAAACCAATGTAACTGAACCAGTATTCAGGTTGCCGTCAGGGTCTGAGTCGTTGCCAGCTACCGGGATCACTACCGGGGTCGACTGCGGAGTGGTAGCAAAATCAGTCACAGCCACAGGAGGATGCGGATTAGGAGTCACTATGACATATACTGTAGCTGTAGAGCACAGTGCCGGAACACTATTGTCGCATATAGTATAGCAGAAGCTATCCGTACCGAAGAATCCGTGTGTAGGTACATAGCAGATGTAGCCGTTAGGCGCTATGCTGTTGGTACCGTGTGCAGGTGCACATGCTGATGTCACTTGTATCGGATTAGTGCCTGGTATATCGTTAGTGACCACGCGTACACAGACCGATGAGTCCTGAGGTATGCGTGCTGAGTCATTCACTGCTACCGGCGGCGTGCTCGGAGTACCAGTCACATTGATATAAACGATACCGGTATCACAAGTAGTACAAGCCGGATTCACACTGCATATAGAATATAAGAACTGGGCTTGTCCTACTGTTCCGTTAGGAGTGAACCTGATATTGGAACCTGATACTGCTACAGTACCAAGCGGAACCGGCTGAGTGAGTACGCTTACCACAAGTGCACTGGTAGTGTGGTTAGTATCATTCGCAGTTACATTGAGTGTAGCGCTTGATACCAGATGGAATACAGTATATGAATCAACCACTGCTACCGGAGGTATACAAAGCGGAGTCACATGTATGTAGACCTTGTCAGTATCGCAGAGCGTAGGAACTACATTGTCGCATATTACCACACATACTGTGTCATCACCTGTGAAGTCATGGTTAGGCACATAGGTGAGGCATGAGTCGCTGGTAGCGAATCCTACCGTACCATTGTTAGGTCCGCATGGGAATGATGTGACATGTACGCCATTACCATTAGCACCAGACACTGCAGGGCATATGGTGACCGGCGGTGAATTTTGCGGTATAGTATCATATGTAGGCGGTATATGCGGTGGATTGTGGATCACATGGATCGATACTAAACCTACATCGCAAAGCTGAGTATAAGTAGCACAGTACACAGCTGTAGGATTCATCACATCGCACATCCTGTAGTAGAATGTATCGTCACCTGCATATCCTGCATCCGGTGTATATATGTATGAGTTGCCTACCTGAGTCGCCGTACCGTGTATCGGTGGAGTCACTACAGAGAGTGTAGTCGAGTCACCATCCGGTTCGAAGTCATTTGTAGTGACAGGGATATTGACAGCTGTCTGCATAGACGTGCTGGTCGTATCCTGTGCTGCAAGCGGCCTGTGGTTGATCAGGTTCACTGTATAGTGTACCCACGCTGTATCACAGAGGCTTGGAGTCCTGTTGTCACATACCTGGTACTCGAGTGAATCCTGTCCAAAGAAGTACAAAGCAGGCAGGTATACTATAGAAGGACTGCTCACCGCTGCAAGGCCATGCGTAGGCGCTACGAGGATAGAGGTCACAGTAAGCGGATCTCCGTTTGGATCTATATCATTGCTCAATACATTGAGTATAGAGTAATCTTCCTCACAGAGAGTAGTGAAGTCATCTACCGCCACAGGAGGCCTGTTGGTATGGATGATATTAGTATCAAACTTATTGATCGTGATATAAACGAAAGCCGTATCGCACAGTACATGTACGGTATGCAGTGCATTCGTATCGCAAAGTACGTAAGAGAATGTATCCACTACGATGCTGTCAGCGACAATAGCCGGTGCGGTGTAATTGACGGTATTGTTGATACCTATCGACACTGTACCTCCGAGAGATGTAGTAGCCGGAGTTACCACAGTCACGTTGATCGGATTACCATCCGGATCGCTGTCATTAGCCACGACATTGATATTGATGCTGGCGCCCGGAGCTGTAGATGTATGATCGTCCGTCGCTACAGGAGGATGATTCACCAGCGTATCGGCAGGGTTAGTCACATTGATGACCACATATGCCGTATCGCAAAGTACATGTACCGGATACGGTGATGTATCACAAACGCTGTAGGCAAATGAATCCACACCTATAAAGCCTGTAGGCGGGAAGTAGTTGACCGAACCATTTCCTGTGACTACCACAGTACCACCTTGTGTAGTACCAGTACCATCAGGGTATGTATAGGTCAGCGGATCACCATTTGGATCGTATGCACCACTGGCTACGTTCACACCTATTGGAGTGTTCTCAGGAGTGTTCAGGTAGATATCATTAGCTACCGGAGGCAGATTGAATCCCTGTACATAGATAAATGCCTTAGCAGTATCGCAAAGTGGCGCAGGGCCATGAGCAGAAAGTGTATCGCAAATTACATATGTAAAGCTATCTACCGGCTGGCCGTTGATGCTGTGCAGATATGATACCGGAGTGTAAGTAACATCTCCGTTTGTAGCTACAGCGGTGATAGTTCCGTTTACCACACCTGTTATAATAACCGGCGTAGTCAATGGATTGCCATCCGGATCGCTATCGTTAGCCTTCACATTGAGGGCATTGTTTGTTGAGTTCTCAGCTACTGTCAGGTGATCATCCACAGCCAGCGGTGGCCTGTTGCTTATCGGTGTATCTACGACATTGTCGGTCACGATGAGCCATGCAGTTGCGCAAAGCGGTTGTGGAGCGACAGTAGTGATATCACATATCTGATAAGCTACACTATCATAGTATATGCCATTCGGCAGGCCACTGTTTGGTACAAGTGTAATAGTACCATCTGCATTCACTGTGAATGAGCCCGGTCCGTGCTGAGTGCCCGGGATCAGTGTAGGTATGGTCAGCGGGTTGCCATCTGGATCGCTGTCATTACCTCTCACATTTACAGTAGCCGGTGTAGCACCTGTCGTAGTAGCGTAGTCATTATTAGCTACAGGAGGATGATTAGGGCCTCCCGGAGTAGTGATCGTAGCTACGATCACACTTGTAGCGCAAAGTACATGTACCGGATACTGATCTGTATCACACACCTGATATGTGATGACATATGTGCCCGGTATAGAACCAGTGATGGTATATGCTCCGTTTCCTGTTTGGGTCACGGTCAGTCCCGATCCCGGAGGAATACTGATTATCGAAATGGTCAGCGGATCACTGTTTGGATCGCTCACTGCCAGGAGGACATTCACATCATGTGGCGTATTTACCAGTTGTGTGTACCTGATAGTATCTGCAGTAGGAGGCAAATTCACCGGAGTTATATACACATACACCATTGCTGTATCGCAAAGCGGTGATGGTCCATGTATAGACAGCGTATCGCAAACACTATAGCGGAAGCTATCGATCGGTTGGCCATTGACGCTGTGCACTCCTGTATTTGGTACATATACTACGTCACCATTGCTGCTCACAGATGTGATAGTGCCGCTGGTAGTCGCAGTCAATACTGTCGGCGTGCCGAGGGCATCACCATCAGGATCGCTGTCATTGCCTTTCACATTGATCGTGCTAGTAGTATTCTCAGCTATTATCACGTGGTCATCCACAGCGAGTGGTGGCCTGTTAGCCGGAGTATCTATCACATTGGTAGTCACGATCAGGAGCGCACATGATGTGAGCGGCTGAGGAGCGACCGTAGTGATGTCATATATACAGTAGCTCACAGTATCATAGTAGATGCCCTGAGCCAGCGTTCCATTCGGCTGGAATGTCACTGTACCGTCCAGGTTCACTGTGAAGTGACCATGAGCAGTGACTGTACTTCCATTGAGTGCAGGAGTGCTGAGTGGGTCACCATCTGGATCGGTATCGTTACCTCTCACATTCACGATAGCAGGCTGTATACCTGTAGTAGTAGCGTAATCATTGTTAGCTACCGGTGGATGGTTGACGGCTGTATTGACCGGGATGATATTTGCAAAGATCACGGCTGTATCGCACAGTACATGGACAGGATATTGATCTGTATCACATACCTGGTATACGATAGGGAATGTGCCTACAGTAGTACCAGTGACAGTATATGCACCGTTTCCTGTCTGCGTGATAGTCAGCGTAGGATCATATGTGCCCACCAGACTGATCGTCAGAGGGTCTCCGTTAGGATCGCTGGTCGCCAGCAATACATTCACGTCATGCGGAGCATTCTGGAATGCAGTATAGCTGATCGTATCAGCTGTGGGAGGCAGGTTGCGAGGACAGATATAGATATATGCACGGCCTGTATCGCAATCGCTTGTACACTGCACATTGCATATCTGGTAAGTAACAGTGTCAAGGCCATGATAGCCGTATACCGGAGTGTAGCTTATGTTATTAGCTACAATAGTTGCAGTACCATAGTTAACCTTGAGGATACGAACAGTACTTACGTTACCTTCTGTGTCGGTGTCATTAGCCCTTACATCAAATGTAAATGATGTATTGAGGCAAGTGCTGTCATAGTCATCGTTGGCCACCGGTGGTTGATTGGTATGGATGAATATGGTATCATTAAACGTACATCCCTGCAGTGAAGATATTACTGCATAGTACCCGTGATTTATACGGGTAGGGCGTACAGTTATAGCATTAGGGTTATTAGTGATAAATGTTCCGTTCACATCATACCATAGTATAGTATTAATAATCGGCAGTGATGCATAGTGAGGTGTCAATGTCGTAGCTGAGCCCTGGCAAACTGTATCGGCAGAAGCCGTGATCGTCATGGTCAGCGTTTTGTTCACCGTGATATTGACAGAAGCTGAATCCGAACATGCGCCTGCTGTGGCGATATGGTAGCGGATCGTGATCACAGTTGAGCTTCCATTAGGTATAGACACCAGGGAAGGATTAAACAATCCCGTCAGAGGGTTGATACCCGGACCTGACCATGTACCTCCTGCCGGAGTGCCGGTAAAGGTGGTAGCAGAATCCAGTGAGCAGTATGTGGCGCTATTGCCAGAGATGACCACGGTCGGAATTGTATCCACAACGACCTGCTGAGATGTATCATGTGTACATCCGTTTACGGTCAGGGTATAGGTGATGTTATAAGTACCCGGTCCTACCTGTGCAGGGCGGAATACATAAATACCACCTCCTGTGTTCACCACACCGAAGCCGCTGAATGAACCACCCGGTATGCTCGCTGTGAGCGGCACTGATGCCACACTTGGGCAATAGTGAGCGTTGAGGCCTGTGATAGCAGGGTGAGGCAGAGCCTTCACTGTAATGGTCTTAGATTTGCTGGCCTGGCATCCGCTGGCGTCTGTCACGAGCACTGTGTATGGATAAGTACCCGCTACATCAGGGCTGGCCGTGACCACCTGAGAGAATGTATCAGACAAGAAGGCAGTAGGAGACCACAGATAGTTGTATGCTGCAACACCACCTGTGACATTGACCGTCAGGTCTACACTGCCACCGCTTCCTTCGCACCATGTGGTAGGACCATTGGTGCTGATAGTGATAGCGAGGGTCGCAGGAGTTACTATTACATTCATCGCATCACTGGCTGTACATCCATTGGTGTCAGTCACAGTTACTGTATATGTTGTATTAGCACCGAGGTGTCTTACATATGGATTGGCAGCAGTAGTATATCCATTGATACCAGCTGTAGGTGTCCAGCTGTAAGTGTAGCCTGGGGTACCCAAAGAACCGGTCGGTGATCCGCCTATCTGTATACTGTCTGTGCTACATGCAGGGATAGTATTATCCGGACCTGCATCAGCATGAGGCAGTGGATAGACTACTACTGTATCATAGAGAGCAGGCGATGCACATCCGTTATAGTCGGCAGTATATGTAAATATAACCGTCAGCGGAGTGTTTGAAGGATTATTCAATACCAGATTGACATTACCACCTATATTATTGAATCCTAATGTTGAAGTCCATCTGATCACTGCACCTGGTATGTTGGAGTGAACAGCTGCTACGTAATTCACGCCGCTACACAGATTGACAGGGAAGGAATCCACCACGAGAGTAGGTATTGGTTTGACCACTACAGGCACTCTGATGGTATCACTACATCCTCCCGGCACTGTACCTACTACGGTATAGTAGATGAGGGAATCTGTAATTCCGTTATTGATCACAGTAGTAGCAGGTATGTTACCTGTTCCACTCGTTCCATTGGAGGCTGTCCATGAATATGTAGTAGACGCGAGGGATGAATTGAAGTTGACCAGATATGGGCTTCCGCTGCACACATTGACCGAGTCAGGTGTAGCAGTGATCTGAGGTGTTGGATTTACCGTCAGGTACATGGTATCATAGGCGCTTACAAATATTCCATTAGAGAAATAAGTCACTTTCAATACATACTGATAGACACCAGGGAAGTTGAGAATCACTGTAGGTTGTGCTATATTAGGAGAGTCAAGTCCCAATACAGGTGACCATGCATAAGTCACATTTAAGGTCTTGCTAAATCCTTGCAGTACCATAGGATTTCCGGCACAAACAAATGTATCCGGACCGGCATGTGCATCTGGCAGGCTCACTACCGTGACCTTCACAGAATCCACTCCTGAACACCCAAAATCATTGGTCACAGTCACATAGTAGACAGTGGTAATCACAGGGCTAGCTGTCGGGCTGGCACCGATATAAGAGCTGAGGCCCGGTATGTTGGCCCAGGTATATGTAGTGCCGCCGTTAGCACTCATCACTACACTACCCCCCAGGGCGATAGCTGTATCAGGTCCCGCATCTGCATGCACGACTGGGAAGCTGCTTACCTGCACGTGAGAAGAATCAGTACAACCATATATGGTAGTCACAACCTGATAAGCGTCATGTACGGCAAACGAAGTATATACATAAGTAGGATTGCGCAGATGTGAAGTATCTGACAATGTAGTGGTATCGCCAAAGTTGTAGAAGAATGAAGCAATAGGATCGGCAGATGTCGAGCGGTCCGTAAACTGAACGCGGTCACCCACGCACTTCGTTTCAGCCTGGAAAGCAGAATTCGGCAAGCTATGTGTCACGACAAGCACAGTATCCGTACCTGAACAACCGGTGATCGAATCGGTGATCACCACCCTGTATACAGTATTGCCTGGAGCTGGGGATGCCAGCGGGCTCGCACAGCTCACGCAGTTGAGGCCTGAACCAGGAGTCCAGCTGTAGCTATAGTTAGGGCCTAGCAGGTTGGGTACCAGGTGTACGCTGTCTCCTGCGCAAAGTGTCACCGGAGCGATATCCACGACCAGATTTGGTGTGATCCTCACCCGTACAGTGTCGCTAGCCACGCATCCAAACTGATCCGTTCCCACCACAGTATATGTAGTGCTCGTATCTGGTTTTACGAATACGAAAGGTGAAGCACCGTTGGCCGGATTCATATGTACCAGCGGAGACCACTGGTATGACTGAGCTCCGGTAGCGATGAGCTGCGTTGTGGTTCCGAGGCATATACCCTGATCAGGGCCCGCATCTACAGGAGGTGCATTATGCTTGGTGACCACTACTGAGTCAGAAGATGTACAGCCAGAAACTGCATCAGTCACTGTCACATAGTATGTAGTGGTAGTAGCCGTAGGTGTCACTGTAGGCGTGGCACTCGTAGAGTTGAAGCCTGCAGGATTAGAAGCCCACAGATATGTGTAGCTACCTGATCCGCCGGTGGCCACCTGGCCTATTTGCACAGATGTATCTGGAGCACAGAATGACTTATTCGGTCCTGCGTGAGCTACTGGCAGAGCGTAAACGTTTACGGTCTTAGTGGCACTAGCGCTGCAATTAGCTAAAGTATAGGTAACCGTATATGTAATAGTCGACGGTGGATTGACACTGATCGAAGCTGTATTGGCTGCGCTTGGAGTAATAAAAGCATTCGGTGTCCACAGATAAGTACCTCCCGGAGGTGCACCTATAGCTGTGAGGGTAGTATTCTGACCTACGCACAGATTGGTATCAGCAGATGATATAGAAACTGTCGACGTAGGATTAATAATAATGCGAGCTGAATCAGTAGCTGTACAACCTGATAAACTATCTGTCACCGTGAGGTGATATACAATATTGATAGCGGCGGTGTCAGCAACAGTAGGATTACCCGCTGTAGAGTCGCTCAGGTAGAGTGCTGGTGACCAGGTATAAATATAGTGGCCTGATCCGCCGGTAGCTGGTGGATTATTACCTAGTGTAATACCTCCTGTGACAGGAAGACAGAAAGCCTGATTGCCTCCCGCGTGTGCAAATACCAGAGGATATACATGTACCGTCTGGAAAGCGGTATCATAACAGCCTGTGGCCTGAGTGATGGTATCTCCATCTTCATTTACAAAAGTGACAAACGTACCATACACCACGCGATAAATTACATCATTGCTGATCGGAGTAGTGGTGATCGTAGGAGTATTGCCCGCTGGCGGAGTGAAGAAACCTGAAGGCTGCCACTGATAGCTGCCTCCCGCTGGTGTACCAGAAGCTGTCAGCGTCGTAGTCTGACCGGCACATAAGCTGGTATCTGTGGAAGATATGGTCACAACCGGTTTAGGTGTGAGCGTAATGATAGCGCTATCAATAGATATACAGCCGGTTATATTATCCGTAACTGTAACTGTATAGGTAACAGCGCCCGGAGTAGTCAGCGAATCCACACGAGGCCTGGCTATAGTGCTGTCGCTCACATATGTACCTGGAGACCACCTGTAGGTGAAGTTTCCTGATCCGCCTGTAGCAGGATTACCCACTCTGACGATAGATGGTGCAGGTAAGCAATATGTCTGATTGCCGCCGGCATTGGCTACTGGCTGAGCATAGGTATGTACAGTGATCGCCGCTGTATCCCTACATCCATTGAGGTTATAATATACAAAGTAAGTCTGAGATCCTGAAGCTGGTGCAACAGCCACCACCTGCGCATTTCCGTTTGCAGGAGTCATCGCGATGATAGGGTTCCACTGATAGTTGCCTCCTGCTGGGGTACCAATGGCTATGAGGATAGCTGATTCAGTGAGGCATATATCTGTCTTAGGGCTGGATACAGTGACTGTGGTCTGAGGAGCTATATTCAGCGTCATACTGTCTACAGCTGTACAGCCAGTGACAGCATCTGTGACGAGCACATAATATTTGCGCGTGTCGGCTACGACAGAATCCAGTGATGGATTGGACGAAGTAGAATCAGTCAAATTAATATTCGGATACCATGCATAAGTGTAGCTTCCTGAACCACCGGTAGCAGTATTAACCGCACCGAGCGTCACTGAGCCAGAGACAGGTAAGCAATATGTCTGATCACCACCGGCATGTGCTACCACCACCGGATAAACGTATACATTCTGATATGCCGTATCCCTACATCCATTTCTGGTGTATACTAACTGGTATACTTGATTTGAAATAGGCGATACAGTGACCGACTGCGTATTGCCTGTACCAGGATTGAGATAAATAATTGGTGCCCACTGGTAGCTGCCTCCGGTAGGATTTGCGACACCGGTCAGAACAGTGCTCTGCCCGAAGCACAGATTAGTATCTGTCACATTGATAGACAATGTCGCATGTGTATCTATAAAGAGATGTGAAGAGTCAACCGAAGTACAACCTGTAACATTATCTGTCACGGTCAGGTAGTATTCTATATTCGTGTTAACCTTAGTTACTATTGGATTTGGAGCCATCGAGTCACTCAGATTGGTAGTCGGTGACCAGTGGTAAGAATAGTTGCCCGAACCACCAGTGGCTGCGGAGCTAGATCCGAGGAAGATGTTGCCAGCAAATGGCAAACAGAATGACTGGTCAATACCCGCGTGAGCTATGACAGGTGTATAAACATTGACTGTCACAGCGGTAGAGCCGGCACATCCAGCTGCAGTATAAGTGACCTGGTACCTCTGAGTACCTGATGGTGCGACAATAACAGAAGCTGTATTGCCCAATCCCGGATTCATATTGAATGTAGGACTCCACTGATAAGACCCACCAGCAGGTGAGCCAATGGCAGTAAGAGTGGTCGTCTGGCCCGAACAGATATCAGTATCTCCCGGAGCTATGGTCACCGTAGCAGTTGGATTGATGGTCAGCGTCATAGACGACACATCGGTACAACCGGAAACGGTATCTGTGACTGTGACGCTATATATAGTAGTACCCGCGACAGCTGTGGTGATCGTAGGATTAGCCACAGTGGTGCTGCTGAGATTAGTAGCTGGTGACCAGGTATATCTGTAAATACCAGATCCCGATGAGGCAGTTGGATTGCCTCCAATAGTAATGGTAGAGGCCACCGGTAAACAGAAGTTCTGATTAGGTCCTGCGCTGGCTACCGGAGTAGGGAAAACTCTGACGGTCTTGTATGCCGTATCGCTACATGATCCCTGGAAGTAAATGACCTGATATGTCTGTGTGCCGGTAGGTGTGACAGTCACTACAGCAGTGTTGCCTGCACCTGGTACTATATTGACCAGTGGTGCCCACTGATATGTGCCTCCACCCGGACTGCCTACTGCGGTCAATACAGCCGATTCGCCAGTACAGAGATCTGTATCGACAGACGATACAGACACTGTAGGCTGAGCCAGTATGGAAAGGTGTGTAGAATCAAGTGATGTACATCCTGTGACCACATCAGTCACCACAAGCCTGTATTCAAGGCTGGTAGCACCGCTGACTGTGACAGTAGGATTAGCTGCGGTAGCACTGCTCAGGTTAGTAGCAGGTGACCACAAATATGAATAGCTGCCCGATCCGCCTGTGGCTGCCGGGCTCGCTCCAAGAGTGACCGTACTGGTCACAGGGAGACAGATAGACTGATCAGTTCCTGCATGAGCTACAGGATTTGCGTTGACCGTAACAAACACAGAACTTGTGGCGCTGCAATTATGCAGATCTGTGACAGTCACAGAATATGGCGTATTGGTAGCAGGGGTTGCTATAGGATTTGCTATTGCAGTTGAGTTGAGCCCAGTACCCGGAGACCATGAATAAACGAATGATCCTGATCCTCCGCTTGCGGTAGGGTTGCCGCCGATAGTATCTCCGAAGCCATTACATACAGCTACGTTAGGACCGGCACTGGCGGTCACTGCAGGCCATACGTCGAGGCGAACAGTATCACTTGCGTTACATCCGTTACCGTCTGTGACATTGAGTGTATATACATAAACACCTGCTGCCGATGGATTGGCTACAGTAGATATTGCATTAGTAGGCGTGAGATTTGCAGTAGGTGTCCAATCATAAGTAAATGGCGGTGTGCCTCCCGTCAAAGTACCGTTAAATGTAGCACTGCCTCCGCTGTTTGCACAGTAGCTGGCATTCACGCCTGCACCGACCTGCATAGAAGAGGTGATGACATTGACCTTCACTGAAGCTACAGCCGTACAGCCCTTAGCATCAGTGACAGTCACTGTATAAGTAGTATTGGAAGCTATGTGGCTGACGTTAGGGTTGGATACATTAGAGAAATCCAATCCGCCGGTCGGGCTCCACAAGTATGTATATCCTGGTGTACCACCGCTACCAGTAGCAGGTGTACCACCTATGCTGACAGAAGCAGCACTACAATCAGTAAGTGTCTGCAGTGGACCTGCATCTGCTGAAGGTTTTGGATTGACAGTAACAAGAACAGAGCTAATGGCGCTGCAAGACTTGCTATCAGTTACGGTCAGGGTATAAGTAGTATTAACTATAGGCGAAGCTGTCGGGTTTGGAATAGTCGTACCGCTCAACCCTGTACCAGGTGACCAGCTGTAAGTAAGTGTACCCGTACCACCGCTGCCTGCCGGCAGGCCACCTATCGGCACGCCAGAACCGGAGCATACAGAAGTAGATGATCCCGCGTTAGCTATCACTGCGGGATTGAGGGTCAGGGTCATGGAGTCTACAGATGAACAACCTGAGACATTGTCTGTGACAGTGACAAAATATTTTACGGTACTCGCTACATTAGATGTGAGAGTTGGGTTAGCGACATTGGTAGCGCTCAAACGTGTAGCTGGAGACCAGCTGTATGAGAAACTGCCTGAGCCTCCTGAAGCAGTGGGGCTGCCGCCAAGAGTAATAGTCGGAGCATAAGGCATACAATATGTCTGATTGCCGCCGGCACTTGCTACTACTGCAGACACTACATTGACCGTCTTGTGTGCAGTCCCGCTACATCCTGTAGTGGTATAGGTCACATTATATGTCTGGCTGCCCACCGGAGGAGAAACAGATACCACGGCAGTATTGCCTGCACCCGGAGTCATATTGGTCAGAGGTGACCACTGATAGGTACCACCTGCCGGAGAGCCTGATGCAGTAAGGACTGCGGCCTGACCAGCACAAAGATTGGTATCAGGAGATGAAATAGACACTGTAGCCTGAGAATTGATAGTCAGAACCATAGAGTCCACAGAAGAGCAGCCAGATCTGGTATCTGTGACGGTGACATAATATGTAATGCTGCTGGCAACAAAACTTGTAATAGTCGGATTGGCCACAGTCGTGCTGCTCAGGCGGGTATTAGGGGACCAGGCATAAGTGAATGTGCCGGATCCTCCATTGGCTGTCGGGCTACCACCTATAGATACAGGTCCGGCAACGGGTAAGCAATAAGTTTGGTCTGCACCTGCATTTGCGGTAACGTTTGGATAGACGTTTACAGTTTTGGAAGCTGAGTTGGTACAGCCTGCCAGAGAGTACACCACAGTGTATGTCTGGTTAGCCGAAGGTGCTACAGATACTGTAGCTGTATTGCCAGCTGGTGGGGTCATGCCCACTGTAGGACTCCAGGAATATGCACCGCCTGCAGGAGTACCTGTGGCAGCCAATGATGTAAACTGGCCAAGGCAAAGATCAGTATCTGAAGGTGCAATGCTGACAGTGACACTTGGATTGATAGTGAGCTTCATGGAATCTACAGAAGTACATCCTGTGAGATTGTCTGTAACGGTGACATAATAAGTGGTCGTGCTGGTCACTATCGAAGTGATGGTCGGGTTGGCGACATTGGTAGCACTCAGACGCGTAGGAGGCGACCATGCATAAGAGAAATTGCCGGAGCCACCTGATCCGGTCTGGAAGCCACCTATGGTGACTGTGGTACTCACATTGGAGCAATAAGTCTGATCGACCCCTGCATCAGCTGTGACGACAGGATAAACTGTCACCGTACGATTAGCAGAAGAATTACATCCGCCTAAGGAGTAAACTACAGTATATACCTGAGTGGACGCCGGAGATACAGTGACCGCTGCACCGACACCATTGGCAGGGACCATAGCTACGAGAGGTGACCACTGGAAGGTGCCTCCCGCTGGACTGGCGCTCGCTGTCAATACTGTGCTGTTTCCCACACAAATATTGGCAGTAGCAGGTGTGATCGTCACAGACCCCGGCTGCGTAGTCACTACCACATTGGCGGTATCGCTGCATCCGGTTGAGTTGGTCCAGAGGAAACGATAAGTACCCACAGCACTGAAACTGGAAATAGTCGTAGTCGGGCTCGTCGGTGTCGTAATAGTAGCTGTACCGGGATTGCCGGCTATAGCAAACCATGTACCTGAACCTGTAGCAGACATAGTAGCTGTACCGACGACGCAAACCGTTTTGTCAGTACCCGCATCAGGCTTGATACATATCTGGTAATCTTCTACCTCACCTGCCTGTATCTCACCGGTATCGCTGACCGATGTCATCGCACCATCCGATAAACGCAGGCGGAGGAATGTATTGCCTGTACCATAAACTACAGGCACTAATCCTGAAAAGTTTAAAGTAATTGTTTGCTGGCTCGTACTGGTTGGTACGTTTACCGTAGCATATTCTGTAAGATCAAAGATGTGGTTGTTATTAGCATCCAACCATCCTGCGAGTTGTACTGTACCTCCTGTATTATTGAAAGCAGAAACTGAAACTGAATAAGTAGTAGCACCGGTAGTCAACATCGGAACTACCGCTACGCCGTCCTCATCATCAGCTGATCCGGAATTATTAGCATCATCTCCCGTAGCAGCAGTCGAGCTGAAAGGAGCAGACTCTGCATCTATCGTAGCGCCTAAATTCAGCTTGACACTGAGGGCCGATTTTGCAGGATGACCCTGCTCATAAGTAGATGGAGCATCACCATAATCAAAAGTATTTGGATCCCATTCAAAGATAAAGTGGTTGTCATTGCCACTGGCTCCTCCGGTTTTATCGAAACCCGGAATATTTGTGATCCACTGAACCGGAACAGATGTTTCGTTTGAGTGTATAGTCGTACCGATATTGATGAGGCCTGTGGTCAAATTATAAAACAGGTGACCGCTACCTCTTAGTACACCAGTACTACCCAGATAATCATTACCACTACCACCGATGAATGTACCATAGCTCCTGATGGAAAGGTCATTGCTAAAGCTACCATAGCTAATATCATAAGTACCGCCGCCAAATACATTCTGATAGTACGGGCTGGCAGGAGTAGTCTGCAGTACAGGAAAATCCGCGTTGGATGATGTGGTACCGAAAAGGAGTACATCACTGGAGCGGAAGTCTACTGCAATACCACCCACGAGATCCACTTTGGATCCACCATTATATGTAGAAGCAAAACCAGTACCTGAAGTACCATTCCATGGTATCCTTGAGATAAACTCATCTATACCACCTTTAAGTGCAGGCTGCACACCAGTGGCTCTGCCAGGGATATCAGTAGAATATGTATTGCCGCCTACGTAGAAATAATTATTGTCGGCGCATACTACCGCCTTATCAGACTGAGGCACATCACCTACGCGACCTTCATCACCACTACCTCCCAGATATGAGAATACTGAAAATGCTGTTTGCGGAGTAGCGCTGACAGGGATCACCCCGACGAGTACTTCCGTAGTACCGGCAGCACCCGGAGTAGCATCTACTGCATTGGCAGTAGTGGCAGGGTAACCTGTACCTACAATAGTATGAACAGCAAAAGCCAGCTTGCTGTGATCATTAGAGAGTGCGATAGAGGCGAAACCTTCTGAGTTGCTTCCACCTACATAAGTACCCCATGTGGCCAACGGCGCTACCGGAGACGAATTAACGTTGGTAATACGCATGATGAGTCCCTCTGATGTACCTGCAAAAGTCGGGTCTGGTGCATTGGCCGGAACGATAGTCGAATATGCCGAGGTAGTAACACCGCTTATATAAAATGTAGCGTCATCGACGATACATACTGATTGGTAATTTGCATTGGCAGGTTTGGTGCCGGAAGAATTGACTGAACCTGTATAAAACTGGGCGGCAAGTGTATTTGAGTAGATCTGCACAAGGTCCTGGGAGTATGCCACGAGTACCCGTCCGTTTGGAAATATATCCAGGTCAGTAGGTACCAAAGGAAGCGGAGTGGTCTGACCGTTATTGACCGTGACTATGATACCAGTATAAGTCCATGCCAGGATAGCTGTACCCGCAGTATTAAATTTGTATATGACACATTCTGAAGTCGTGCCACTCGTACCAGCACCTGTGCTGGAAGCAGTATAGCTGCCATTGAAACCAGCCGCCACACCGCTCATATAAGCAGATGACAAAGCCTGGTCAGTCACACCTGCGCAATATGTTTCACCAGCAGGGTTGGATGCTACAGCGTAGAGATATTCATCAAAGATATTGCTGGCATTCATCATAAATGATGACCAGATCATCACCGGGTCAATGACGAGCGGCATGTTTGGATCTATTTTGCCTGTGACCTTATAGCCTATGGTTTTGTCATCACCTGTTTTGACCACGCTGGCCTTGAGTATATTCTTATTGCCATCTATGATCTGGTAGGTCTCGGGAGTGATCATCTTCATATCATAATCATGAAGCTTGATCTCAAGGTTTCCTTCCTTGCCGATATTCAGGCCATCCTGGCCGTTGAAGTTGATCTTTATTTTCTCATAGTCCGAAGCCTTGCTCACGAGCCAGTCAAACTCCATCGCACCTGCCTCACCGGAATATAAACGGAGGTCGATGCCTGGGTATACGTTTTTCAGCGTGATCTCATTATAAAGGTCAGGGTGCATACCCTTGCCATTTTCAAAATATGAACCAATGGTAGCTGATTTGCTGCCCGGCTGTACTGTCCAGTTGTTAGGTGACCCAGGGAAAGTGATATCTACTATATGAAGTTCAGTTTTATCATCCTCATCTTTTTCGATCTCGCCTGGATTTTCTCCCTCGCCCTGTCTGGTCACGAGACGGAGCTTATTGTGGTACACACCCATGCTACCGAAGTGAGTACGGAAACCATACATCACATCCGGATTGTGGAATTGCCCGGCGTTTTGCTCAAAGAATATCTGATTGGTACTTTTCCTCAGAACATTCATCATTGCCTGCTTTACATCAGGGGTCACATCACTCGATGTGTGTTCCGATTTGCCGGGAGCGTCCAGCTTCATACTTGAGGCACCGGTAGGCGTATAGGCCTGCGCGTAGGCGTACGATGACTGCTGCGCAAACATGGCGGTAGATGCCATCGCAAATAGAAATGCCAGAAATCCGTGAGTAAACTTCTTCATCATATTAGAATTTGAATGTGTCGTGGAATAGGAATGATTCGTCGGAGGTGCAGCTTCGCCGTCACCTGACAAATTAGAATTTTGAGTAGGCAAAAAATGTAAATGGTTCTTATTCAAGGTCGATCGGGTTAGGTGAAGTATCTTTAAACTGACTTTTAAACATAAAATACACATTTTATGTTGTTAAGCCCCAAATATACACGGCGGGAATGAAAATGTCAAATAAAAGTGCCAATCGGGCCAATTTCTCGGCAAAAACAGGCACATAAAAAATACACAAGGATAGACTAATGTGTCCAATTCGAACGTTGTTCAAATTAAAGTAAATATCAATTAAATGATAATCAGAGGACTAGCTAAACAACCTTGACCTCCACCTTTGGAGCGGCAGCTTTGATCTCATCCGAAGCCTGAGAGGCATATTTTTCAAAGTTTTTATTGAACTGGATGGCCAATTCGTTCGCTTTGGTATCATAAGCAGCTTTATCTGCCCATGTATTTCTCGGATCGAGGATCTCAGATGGTATTCCATCGCAAGACTCAGGAACCGAAATACCAAAGACCGGGTGTGTAGTATATTTTACATTATTGAGCTTACCGGAGAGAGCGGCAGTGATGAGCGCGCGTGTATGTGGAAGGCTCATCCGTTTGCCTGTGCCGTAAGCGCCGCCGACATAGCCGGTATTGAGCAGCCAGACATTGATATGGCTCTTTTCGTTGAGTTTCTCGCCGAGCAGCTTGGCATAGTCTGCCGGATGGAGTGGCAGGAATGCTGCTCCGAAACAAGCCGAGAATGTAGTTTGAGGTTCCAGTACTCCAACCTCGGTACCGGCCACCTTTGACGTAAAGCCGGAAAGGAAGAAATACATAGCCTGTCCTACAGTGAGCTTTGATATCGGAGGCAAGACCCCGAAGGCATCATACGTCAGGAAGAATATATTCTGAGGCTCTCCCCCTTTGGATACCGGGAGTGCATTTTCGATGAAATTGATAGGATATGATACGCGGGTATTTTCTGTCTTTGCCTTGCTGTGATAGTCTACCGTGCGGGTATCGCCGATGAATTCTATATTCTCCAGGATCGCTCCGTGGCGAATAGCCCGGAAGATGTCCGGTTCTTTCTCGGCAGAGAGATCTATGGTTTTGGCATAGCAGCCTCCTTCGAAATTGAAGACCGAGTCGCTATCCCATCCATGCTCGTCGTCTCCTATGAGCGGACGGTTGGGATCGGCTGAGAGGGTTGTTTTGCCAGTGCCTGAGAGGCCGAAGAAAAGCGCTACGTCGCCGGCCTTACCCTGATTGGCAGAACAGTGCATGCTGAGCACCTTGCGGTCGTGCGGAAGTACGAAGTTCAATACACCAAAAATACCTTTCTTGATCTCGCCTGTGTAGGCAGATCCTCCTATTATAATAACCTTCTTAGTGAAATTGAGCAGGGTGAAGTTGTGCTGGCGGATGCCGTCCTTAGCGCCATCAGCATGGAAGCTGGGTGCCTGGATGATGAGCCAGTCATGCTCGAACCCGGCGATCTCGTCCCGATTTGGGCGAAGGAACATATTGCCTGCGAACATACTCGACCATGGGTTTTCTGTGACCACCCTTACTTTGAGCTTGTAGCTCTCATGTGCACAGGCCACGCAGTCGCGGACAAAGATGTCCTTGCCAGCGAGGTGAGCGGTTATCTTATTATATAGTCCATCGAATACTTCGGGAGTGATAGGCTGATTGAAATTACTAGCCCAATCCACCGATTCTTTAGTGATGCTGTCTTCTACGATGAATTTATCTTTTGGGGAACGTCCGGTGAACTCGCCGGTGTCTACTGCGAGAGCACCAGTGTCATTGAGTACCCCTTGTCCTCTTTTGATCGTTTCCTCGATGAGTTCCTCGGGGGTAAGATTCCAAAATTGGTTCGTTGCATTTTTGATTCCTACAGATGCCAGATCTACACTTTGATTTTTGTGGCCTACTATTGCCATATTGCTTACGTTTTATTTAGAAAGAAGTCCGCAAATGTAAAAAAAAGAACAAACTCGGACTGCTGACTTTAATCTTAATTTGCTTTACCTACATTTGCCCCATACACATTTCAAATTTAACATGAAATACGAGAAGATCGACAGCAAGCTTTTTGCAGTCAACCGCAAGAACTTTGTGAAGCAAATGAAGCCAAAGTCTGTGGCTATCTTTGTGTCAAACGACCTGATGACCAAAAGCGCCGACTCCAGCTACAAATGGCGCCAAAATCCTGACCTGTTCTACCTCACAGGGGTGGACCAGGAGGACACTTTTTTGGTGCTATTCCCGGATGCTCCGCTGCCGGAGTGGCGTGAGATCCTCTTTGTCAGGAAGACAGATGAGCATATCCGCACCTGGGAGGGCAATAAGTTGGATAAAGCTGAAGCTGCCTCCGTGTCGGGCATCAAACAGGTGAACTGGTCGGACGCATTCCCCGGATCGCTGGCGCAGCTGATGTACCAGGCTCATAATGTATACCTCAATACCAACGAAAATGACCGCAGCGGTGATACCACTGAGTCGGGTGAATATAAATTTGCCGGTAAGCTGAAAAGCCGGTATCCCCTGCATAACTATTTCCGCTCAGCGCCTATCATGAGCAGCCTGCGCAGCATCAAGTCTCAATATGAAGTGGACCTGATGAAAAAGGCTTGTGATATCACAGAGAAAGGATTTCGCAGGTTGCTGAAATTCGTGAAGCCGGGTGTGTGGGAATATGAGATAGAGGCAGAACTCTCTCACGAATACCTGCGCAACCGCGCTACCGGCCATGCCTACGAGCCGATCATCGCCTCAGGCGAAAATGCCTGTGTACTACATTATATAGCCAATGACCAGCAATGCAAAAAGGGCGACCTGCTGCTGCTGGACTGTGCCGCTGAGTATGCTAACTATAATGCCGACCTCACCCGTACGATACCAGTAGATGGCAGGTATACCAAGCGCCAGAAGGAGGTATACAACGCCGTGCTCAGAGTGATGAAACAAGCCCGCAGTATGATGAAGGAAGGGATGGTGCTTTTTGAATTTAACAATGAAGTGGGCAAGATCATGGAGTCGGAACTGATAGGGCTCAAGCTGCTCAAGAAAGATGATGTCAAAAAGCAGGACCCGAAAGCGCCGCTCTTTAAGAAATATTTCCCGCATGGTACCGGACACTTCCTCGGTATAGATGTACATGATATAGGTGATCGCTATGCGAAGCTCAAGGCAGGGGCAGTCCTGACATGCGAGCCCGGCATCTATATCCGTGAGGAGAGGATCGGCATCCGGATCGAAAACAACATACTCATCACTAAAGGTAAACCTACTGACCTCATGGCTACTATACCTATAGAGGCCGAAGAGATCGAGGAACTGATGAACAGCAAATAAATTTGAAAATTCGGCGATTTGAAAATTTGAAGATGGATACATCTCGCCTATCAACACATACATGAAACTCTTTAATCTCCCGAACTTACTAACGCTCGTTAACCTCTTTTGCGGATGTGGTGCATTGGTGCTGATCTTTTCGCCCAGCTCTCAGGTGGGTACACTGTCAGAGGGTTTGCAGTATGTGCCGTATCTTACGTTGATCTCGCTTGTTGCTGATTACTTTGATGGGATGGCGGCGAGGTTTGTGAGCAGCCCTACCGGTATCGGCAAGGAACTGGATTCGCTGGCAGATGTTGTGAGCTTTGGCGTAGTGCCCGGCGCAGTGATGTATACATTACTCACTTTCCATTTCAAATCTACGGGTATGCAAAATGACTGGCAGATCATGCTCAGCAGCAGCCCAGGATTTTTGGTGACTCTATTCTCAGCACTCAGGTTGGCTAAGTTCAATCTGGATGAAAGGCAGACGGAAGGCTTCATTGGCCTGGCAACTCCAGCCTGTTCGATATTTGTGATGGGACTGTTGCTGGTATTTCTTAGGAATGATTTCGATCTCTCCCCTGTCCTGCTGAATCCTGTTATACTCTTCGGACTGGTGGGGCTACTCTCCTATCTGCTCATTGCAGAGATACCGATGTTCTCATTTAAATTTAAAAGCTTCGGATGGGCCAGCAATGAGGTGCGCTATGTGTTTATAATTGCTACGCTTGGTTTGCTGATAGGTTTTAAATTTGCAGGCATATCGCTGGCGGTGGTTTTGTATATACTGGCGTCGATAGTGCTTATATTTATGAAGAAGGATAGCCCAAAGAACATTTCAAAAAATTAAATCAATATCTCATATGAATTTCAGAGCAGAAATAGACGTGATGCCTCACAAGGAACTACTCGACCCGCAAGGAAAAGCAGTAGCAGCAAGCCTCCAGAAAATAGAATTCGCATCCATAGAAGATGTACGTATCGGAAGGCATATCACGATCAAGCTGAAAGCCAAATCGAAGGATGAAGCTACCCAGCATGTAGAGGACGCTTGCAAGAAGTTGCTGGCTAATGCGATCATGGAGGGATATAAGTTCGAGTTGCACGAAGAAAAGTAAGGCTTTAGAGAATAACGAATAGAGATTAGTGAGCGAAAGCAAAATCACAAAAGCTAAATCCCTGTCCTTTGCTATAAGAATAGTAAAGCTGTATAAACATCTCTGCGATACTCACAAAGAATATGTGCTAAGCAAACAGTGCCTGAGATCGGGAACGGCTATAGGCGCTATGGTACGCGAAGCAGAATATGCGCAATCCAAACTAGATTTTATACATAAATTGAGTATAGCCAGTAAAGAGGCAAACGAGACATTGTATTGGCTTGAACTGCTTTTTGAAACAAAACATATCGATTCAAGCTCTTATGAATCAATAAAAACTGATGCCGAGGAGTTATTAAAACTTTTAACCGCAAGTATCAAAACCGCAAAGGCTAACCTGAAAAAATGAATTTTGCATTACACTATTCTCTATTCCTTACTCTCTAATCTCTGAATAATGCTTTATATAATCCCTACCCCTGTCGGCAATCTCGAAGATATCACGCTGCGGGCGTTGAGGATATTGAAGGAGGTAAAGCTGATCCTTGCAGAGGATACGCGCCAGACGCGTAAGCTGCTCGATCACTTCGAGATCAAAAACCACCTGCAGGCTTATCATAAGTTTAACGAACGCAAGTCATGTGAGCCGATCATCAATCAGCTTGCTACAGGCATGGACATAGCCATGGTATCTGACGGTGGTACGCCCTGTATCTCCGATCCGGGCTATATACTCGTAGAGGCATGCATCGAAGCTGGCATAAAAGTACAATGCCTACCCGGCGCAACTGCTTTCGTGCCGGCGCTGGTGTCATCGGGATTTGATACATCGAGTTTTGTGTTTGAAGGCTTCCTACCGCACAAAAAGGGACGTGAGACCTTATTCAAAAAATACGCTCTGGAGGAGCGGACGATCATACTCTATGAGTCGCCTTATCGTGTGATCAAAACGCTGGAACAAATACTTCAATTCATCGGAGATGAAAGGCTGGTCTCTGTGTCCCGTGAGATATCGAAAATCTATGAGGAAACTGTGCGCGGTACGGCTTCGGCTCTTTTAAAACATTTCTCGGTCAAAGAGCCAAGGGGGGAGTTTGTCATGATCATCGGACCAAAGGACAACTCGCCGAAGAGGATGAAAGAAGAATAGTACCCTTATTTATCCTTATCTGCAAAGTATTTTGGATACTCGGTTTGAATATCCACTGCGTTGATGATCTTAGGCATTCCATCCGGCCGGAACAGAATCACCAGCCAGCCCGGAGAGGCTTTAGCATGCTTATCAAAAAGTAATGCCGAGGAATTAGTACCAAACCTGATATAGCGCTCTGGCGACTCTACTACCCGCACGCCCTGGCCATTGGCGAAAGCACGCGCCTGCGTAAAGTACCAATTGGCATCATCAGCCATCATGTAAAAATTTTCCTCACCCTTCCTGTGCTTCATGTCTTCTATCTGCGCGCTATCAGGTAGCGCCAGCACCACCGCATTTCCTGAGACATTGATGCAGGTGCCGGGCATTACGGATTTAACGAGATAGTTCTCTACTACGCGGGAGGCCAGGTATCTTGCATTATCCAGCGAGTCAGCGATACGGAGCGAATCAGTAGCCCGTGCAAGTGAATCAACTGATGCAGCATGGATAAAATATGCAGCAGATACCTGCGCCGGCCAGGCCACCAATATAGCTACTACGCCCAGTACCAAGCCTGCGACCCATCCACTTTTCTTCATATTCTAAAGGTATGGTATTTATCGAAACGACCAAGTGATAGAGACCAAAGTGTCGCGTCTATACGATTCATTATTTACTTGCCAAAATAACTTCCGTATTCCGTACTGATGACAGCGGGATTGATAATCTTTGGCATACTGTCAGGGCGGAATAAAATCACCAGCCACGCTAAAGATCCTTTCGCCCGGGTATCAAAGAGTATGTCCGACGAGCGGCCCCGGAATTTGATATAGCGCTCAATAAAGTTTACTTCAGGCTGACCCTAAACCCGGCAAATACCATAGCACCACGAAGCTGTCCCCATACTAATGACGCATCAAACTGCTTACTGAAGGGTGCGTCATTTGCGACAATGGCATTCGATTGTGTCTGATTCAATATGTTTTCTGCACCGATATAGAAGTCCCATTTTTTGTGAAGCGTGTAAGTGATCTGGGCATTCATCAGGAAAAAATCTTTGGAGACTAACGGTCGTTGGTTTGCGAGATCATTTGGGCTGGTGTCTGGTACGCGTGCTTTGCCGTACCATGTGAAAGATGTGTTGAAGCGCCATTGTTTATTCCGCGTGACATACTCCAGCGATGCCAGTCCCTTGTGTCGCGGATGAAATGGCGTTTGCCTTAAGACTCCGCTGTACGTGCTTTTGACATTATCGAATTTGTAAGCCAGCTTCACATCGAAACCCTTTATTATTTCATATTGCACTTCTGCCTGTACAGAATTGCTATATGACTTGCCTGAAAGATTATAAAATCTCAATTGACGTGGGTCTTCCATGTCTACGATCAATTGATTCTCAAAATCGGTCCGATAGAAATCCACACTGATCGATCCTTCACGGAAATCGAGGAAGAACTTATATGTCAGGCTGGCGCCGTAGTTCCAGGCGTGCTCAGGAAGGATGTTCTTCTGTAAAGTTATATCGCGGTTATTAGCAAGCATACCGAAGTTCTCCGCAAAAGGCACTGGCACATGATACCCGCGTCCCGCTGATACGCGAAGGCTGAGATAGTAGAGCATATTCCATTTCAGATTGAAACGAGGTGAGAGAAAGGGCCCGTATAGTGGATGGTAATCCGCACGCATCCCACCGATCAGGGTCAGCTTATGGTTGTATTCATACGTCAACTCAGCAAAGGCTCCGGGTATTATTTCCAGTCTCTTGTAAGCAAAAGTGTCAAAGCTCTCGGATGTTTGTCCTGTCTGGAGTGAAGCGCCTACCTTGATGACATTGTCGAGATCACTGGTGTAAGCGGTCTGATAAATAAAATTGAGGTAACCGAAATGCTCGCGACCGTGATAATCCTTACGGCCTATAAAGCCCGACTGATCGTGGTAGTAGTATTTATATTGCACGCCGATACTGGACTTCTCATTGAGGGTAAAACCTGTCTTTGCGAAAGCGTCGGTATGAATGGTGCGCAGCTGCATTCCCCAATATGGTTGAAGCAGTTTGTCCTTGCCAAAATCAAACTGCATCTGTCCTCCCCTCCTATCCTCGCCCATCACATCAATAGCCGAGATGAATGTAAACCCTTTGCCGCTTTGATATGTCCAGCGGTTCATGATATTGCCTTCACCGATGAGTGGATTATCGAGAAACCGGTCATGATTGAGGTCCATTTTTAGCCAGTTGTATTGGCCGTGTGTGAGGAGCATTGTGCTCCACTTTTCGTTCTTCAGTTTGTGTGCTGTATAGATATTGGCTTCTGCACGCAGGTCTTGATTGAGGAAAACATTGGCGTAAAATTTCTCCGCCGTTTGGGGCTTCTTCAACTCTATATTGAGCTGACCGGTCATAGATTCAAAACCATTGACCACACTGCCCGCACCTTTATTGACCTGGATGCTGCTCATCCATGGGCCGGGGATATAGTTGAGCCCAAAGGCGCTGCCAAGGCCGCGGATGGCGGGTATATTCTCTATCATGATCTGCGAGTAGGCACCATCGAGGCCGAGTAGCCTGATCTCTTTAGCGCCGCTGACAGCATCGGAGTAGTTGACATCGACGGAGGCGGAGTTGACAAAGCTCTCGCTGAGATTGCAGCAGGCATCTTTGACCAGCGCGCCGGAGTTGATGATCTCGATATTCTGAGCAGATGATTCTTTCCGCGTAGCCTGTTTACGCACTACATCCACAGCATTCATATGCTGGGTGGTGTCGAAAGCTGACTTCTGAGCGGAGGCGATGAGAGAAAGAACGCTCAGCGACACCAGGCAAAAGATTTTACTCATGAGTACATTTGGCGCCGGCCCTATACTGGCAGCATTTAGCCAAACCATCGTATGCTTTCTCATCGGCTTTGACGAGATCCGTGTCGTAGCCAGCACCCGCTACGAGGTGATGTATCTTATTAATGGTGATCACAGCAGGATCGTATTTGACCTGAAGTTTCTTTGTATCGGGATTCCAGATAGCGGCCTCGATGCCATCGACCTTGAGGCTGCCTTCTATGGCCGTTTTGCACATGCCACAATTGCCTGATACTTTGAATGATTCCTTTTTGAATTTTCCGGCTGCAGAAATGGTATTGACAGAGAGAATGGCTATGATCAATACGCTTATTATTTTGATATGTTTTTTCATTTTGTTTTTGATTTTTGTGATCCGGCAAACGGGAATGCTACGTGGATCAATAAATAATTAAACCTTTCCTTTACTGCTGAGCAGCGCTATACTTTTGATTACAGATTGCTTCGACTTTTCACATGTTTATTTTCACGTGAAAAAAGATATCGCAATGACGCGGGGAAACAAAAATACTGAAAGGATTTTTACAGACGGAAAACGCAGATCGCGATATTGATGTCTTTTTTGGGTGGCGGGGCGAAAGCCTCGCAGACTAACCCTGAGACACAGGAAGTAGGATATGGATCAAAGCAGGTCTTGACTATGTAGCTGACCTGATAGAATATTTTGTCGAAAGAGGGGCTAAAGGTGATAACAGTTGAAGCGCTTTGTGTATCATCAATTTTATAAAATGCCAGGCGGTCGCTGCAACAGCCCTTTTTGCAGTCTTTTTCTTCGCTGGAATTCAGAACAAGATTAAGTGATTGGAGTTTGCCACAGCAGTAATGCGCCTTGATAGCCACTCCCGAAGAAGAGATTATATAGAGCATCAATAATAAGATGGCGACCACTTTTCTCATTGCAGATTAAAGGTATTTATAAATTCTGAGCGGAAAAAATATTTTTTAACGTATTTAACTTCTTTTTAAAGATAGCGTTTACCCATTTTAGGGTATACTGAAAACCCAAATATCCGTTATGTTTATAGCTCTGGATGGCAAAAAAGAATAAACGGTGGGAAAAGGCGGCTGTGGCGGCATTGCTATTTATAGCATTGGCTTACGTCATCGTATATTACCATAAGCCCCTGACCCGGTACTGCTACAAAATATACAGAGTATACAAACGCCACCACCGCAAATCGGCAAAAGACAGCTTTCAGGCGATCAATTTCCCGGCGGGCTTTGCCATACACGGGATAGATATCTCGCATTACCAGGAAGATTTCAACTGGGACAACCTGCGTACCAAAACAACGGATGGTGACACGGTAGACTTTAGCTTCGCATTTATGAAGGCTACTGAGGGGCCGTGGAGAGAGGACCCGGCCTTTGCAGGAAACTGGGAAGATGCGCATGATCACCATATATATTGTGGCGCTTATCACTACTTCCTGGCAGATAAGGATGCTAAAAGACAGGCAGATAACTTCATCTCCTCTGTCAATCTACACGAGGGTGACCTGCCTCCTGTGATCGACATAGAAGATACCCGGGGGAAATCCAAGCAGGAGATCGTGGATGGCGTGAAAACCATGTCAAGGCTGCTGGAGCTGAAATACGGAAGCAAACCGATCATCTATTCGAATATCAATTTCATCGAGGATTACCTTTCGGATGATTTTCCGGACCATTATTTCTGGGTAGCACACTTCTATGAGGAGGAGCTCGAGGTGTCTGATGAGATACACTGGCTATTCTGGCAGCATAATGACAAGGCGATGATGCTGGGCTATGACCAGAAGGTGGATGTAAATGTATTTAACGGAAATACGATTGAACTCAGAAATATACTGATACATGAAGGGCCAAGGATACGGCCCAATCCGGAGTAGTTATAACTTCATATGCTCCTCTATGGTGCTGATCGCATTGTCCAGGCGGAGCATCCCTTTGCCTGATATGACGCCAAAGTCGGCATCCAGCCTCTCCAGCTCCTCCTGAAACCGGTTGAAAAGCATCTCCCGGTCACCGGGATTTGCACGCTGACCATCGGCGACCCAGGGGATATCGATATCGGTCAGCAGGTAGAGGTCAAAGCGGTTCTTTGTAATATGATCTGTAAGCCATAAAGGCACCTCCCATGTATAAAAATCCAGCCATATTTTGTACGCGATCATATCGGTATCGGAGAATAATATGCGGTTTGCTTTGATGCTTTGTTCGCGCTCGAGTTCTATCTGGCCTTTAGCCATTTTCAGGACATCCTCGCGGGTATATTGCATGCCGTTTTTGTCCAGGTACTCCCGTGCATACTCGGGCACATAAACAGTGTCGTAGAGTTCTGCCAATTGTTTGACGAGTTCGGTCTTACCGGTGGACTCTGGTCCTGTGACAGCTATCTTATACAGCATTGGCGAGGTGTTTTTTCCATTTGAAATAGCCATAAATAGCCATGATCGTGTAGGCGCCAAAAAGGATAGGGTAAAACCAGCCCCCTTTCATCGCATAAAGTATCATCGCGAGTGGATCCGCTACTAACCAGAGGAGCCAGTTTTCGATATACTTTTTGGTAGACATCCAGGTGGCGAGAAAACTCAGGATGGTCACCCCTGCATCGAGATATGGCAGGGAGTTGCTGGTGTAATGCTCTAGTACAGTGCCAAAGGCAAGGATAAGCAAAGCAGACAACCCGAGAAGGGCGATCAAAAGTGAAGGTTTGATCTTTGTGACAGGTATCTCGGCAGCTTTGTTTTCTCCACCCCAGAGGAACCAGCCGTAAATGCCGACTACGACATAATAAGAGTTGAGGATGGTATCCATATAGAGATGCTGCTGGATATTGCTGGCGACAAAGAGGGCGGATCCAATGACGCCTACTATCCAGCCGATCCTTTTCTCCAGCGCAATAAGGATAACATAAAGAAAACCAAGCACTACGATAGTGATCTCGAGCAATGTGGCAAAGGAGACTGACATGGACGTGAAGATAAATATAATAGCATCCCAACTCCTAAGGCGCGGAGCTAAAACAACTAACATCAGCAGTGATCTGTTAAGAAATATGGGCGTACAAAAGATATGTTGGACGAAATGAAACAAGCGACTATCTGCATCGTAAGTGTATACGAGGCAAATCCCTTAACCCTATTAAACAAAAGAAACTGCATGCACACTTCGCGCAATACTCCGATGAAACTGGTCATGATGACCAATCCAACCAATATTAAGTTTGAAACTGAGACCATTAACAGGTTATTCAGGGAGGGCCTGGACGAGTTGCATATACACAAACCGGATTTCGGAAAGGAAGCCTATATCAAGTTTCTGGACAATATTGATTCCGAATTTCATTCGAAACTGGTTTTGCATGACCACTATTCACTGGTGCATCTGTATGGCATCAACAAAATCCATGTCAGCAGGAACTGGGGAAATGGCGTGATGGCGGATTTCATCCTAAATCGCATCATACTGCGTGGTAAAAAAGTGATCAAGACCATCTGTACAAGCAGCTGTGTAGACCTATATAAAGCTGTACGCGGCGAAGATGAGATCATGCTCGGACCGATCTTTGGCCGGTCTATGTATATGGTGAACAATCAACTTTTCAAAACTGAGGAGATCGCACGTGCGGTCAGGCACTGCAAAGTGCCCGTACTAGGAATAGGCGGGGCGTCTCTGGAAAATATCGAGGTGTTTAAAAATGCAGGATTTGCAGGTGTCGTGTTACAGAAAAGTATCTGGGCAAGTGCTGATCCAATAGCTGCATTCATAGAACTGAGGGATAAGGTAAATGAAGTGATAGAGGAACCGCAGACACTGAGGATAGCGATATAGGGTCCCTCTAAGTCTCCCCTTTGGGGAGACTTAACAGCCGAATACAATTTTCACACAATAATTATTATGCAATAGACGCTCCTGTGGTGTCTATTTTCATGTGGGTGACCTTGCCTAATACAAGGGTGTTATTATCTGCTATATGCCCTGCCGGGAAACCGAAACATACAGGGTAATTGAATTCTGCCACATGTTCTAAAATGATCTCTTCCGCGTTTTTACCAAATGGAATGGTGCTGTCGCGCATGTCGGTCATGCCACCTACGATCAGGCCGGCCAGGTCATTCAGTTTGCCTGAGCGTTTGAGGTTGATCATCATACGGTCGACGTGATAGAGGTACTCGTCGATGTCTTCGAGGAATAGTATTTTGCCGCCTGTGTTGAAGCCGGATTTGGTGCCTGTGATACTATAGAGGATGGAGAGATTGCCTCCGATGGTCACTCCTTTTGCTGTGCCCGCTCTATTAAGTGGATGAGGGGGCACGGTAAATTGTACTGGTTCTCCGAAGAGTTGTTTCCTGAAAGACTCGATGGCCTCTGATGTATTTTTTGGAAAAAAGACAGGGACAGATGAATGCAGCGTCTGCACGCCGAGGGTCTGATTGAGATGAATATGTATGTAGGTCATGTCGCTGAAACCGGCGAACCATTTAGGATGCTCCAGCATGCCCGTCCAGTCAATATCATCCATCATGCGCACGGTACCATAGCCACCGCGTGCGCAGATGATGGCTTTGACCTCCGGATCATTGATAGCTTGCTGAAAATCAGACAGGCGCTCGGCATCGGTACCTGCAAACTGATGATCAGCGAGGCCAATGGTTTTGCCAATTTTTACTTTCAGGCCCCAGCTTTCGAATACCTGAATGGAGAATGCCAGTTCCTCGTGAGTGATCTTGCGTGCTGTACTGAGGATGATGATGGTGTCACCTTTTTGTAGATATGGGGGGCGTAGGAGCATGGGGACAAAGGAATAATTAATAGTTAAGAATTAATAATGGCACTCCAAGTAATTAAAGCACACGGATGACACGGATAAAACGGATCTGATTCCAGAATTTTAAACCCGAGCCATTAGATTAGTCTAATGATTTTGAAGCCTGATGGAATAGGTCAGAAAGTAACGATTTTTCAATGGGTATTGGCTGAAAGGGCATGGGTCATGGCTTTCACCGCCGGGTGGGGTGAGCGTAAAGGAGGTCGGTACGCTTCCAGTCGGAAAGCGGTGCATATTACTCATCTCACCCATCTCGTCATCTTCACATCCGCGCATGAGCATAT
>JAOQAO010000138.1 GCA_025963485.1 Bacteroidota bacterium
TAAAAAAATAGTCTCAGCAGAGCCGAGACTACACGTGGTAAACAGTTAGTGGATTGACACCATTGTTTCCGGGCATAAAATTAAAAATAAATTTTCTGATTTGCTTGGATTTTATGACAGTACCTCGTGCCAGATGGGGCAACAGAGGCCGAATGAGTGATGAACCTTCGAGCCAGATCGCGTCAATCAGGAATCTCCGGTTCTACTAACTTTTTCAGTTTCTCTAATGACTCCTGCCATCCGAGATAACACATCTCTGCGGGGATAGCGGCGGGGATATTGTTCTGAGTGATCCGGATCTCTGTGCCTACGGAAACTTTTCGGAGCGTGACTGAAGTAGGCATCTCTCCGGGCAGATTGGGGTCGTCAAATTTATCGACGTACTTGAGAAACTCACCGGGTTTGAGCTCAAGATAGGTGCCGCCAAAAGAGTGCGAATGGCCGCTAGAAAAATTAGTGAAAGACATCTTGTACTCTCCTCCTACCCTGACATCCATCTGGTGCACGGTACATACAAATCCATAAGGCGGAAGCCATGATGCCATGGCAGCTGGGTCTGTGAAGGCTCGGTAGATCTTCTCGGGAGATGCTGTGAGTACTCTGTGCAGTGTTACGTTATTGTCTGACATGGTTATGTGTTTTTTTGTATAAAAAAAGGGAATGCTCGGATTTCGGATTGTGGTTTTCAGAATTCTCAATTAAATGCAAACACAAAGTTTGTGCCATAGAAACATAGGGCACATAGAATAAATAATTAAGCTCAAGGTTTGTGCATTGTGGGTCTAAGTTACGCTGCGCTAAACCTGGAACAGCGATAGCGAGGGCTGCGGATTATAAACTTACATTTTTTGACCTTTTAAATTTATCCATAGCATCCGTATAAGCATTTTTGCCTATATCTATTAGCTCTGCAGTCCGGTGAAAATCAAAAACAGCACAAACATTACGAGGTATCTCAATTAAAATATCAACGTGGTTCAAAGCGAGTGTCAATTCAACCACACGATCCAAAGTGGAATCGTACGATGCATTGAGTAATTCAAACATTGAAAAGGTAACCGGGGCGGCTATTTGAGTTTTGATAGTATCTTTTTCCCTGGCCGAAAAGTAATGGCGCAGCCGTGAAAACAGATCCTGCTTTGCCGTTTCAACAAATCCGGCAGATTCAGGGGAACCAGTTGATACAACTTCGTTCACAAATGCTCCATTAAGATTTACGGCTACGATAATGGTATCGTCTTGCCGCTTCATTAAATTTATAGGTAAAGGATTTAAAACCCCTCCATCCACAAATAAATATTGATCCTCAGATACAGGCGTAAATACACCGGGAATACCAGTGGATGCCCGCAAAGCTCTATATAAGTTACCCGATTTAAAATGCACTTCACTGCGCCCAAGCATATCGGTGGCTACGGCTGTAAAAGGTACAGGCAGGTTTTCAATAACCTGTTCGCCGGTAATATGCTTTAATACATCAAAAATCCTTTCTCCTTTCACAAGGCCGTGCGGTGAAAAAGTAAGATCGAATAAACGGTAGACATCATGTTTATTGAGTTTGGACAGCCATTCGCGGTATTCGCTTAAATAACCCGCGCAATACATACCTCCAATCACCGCGCCCATCGAGCAGCCTGCAACCTCTACAATTTCATAGCCATCCTGCAAAAGCATTTCAATCACACCGATGTGCGCGAGCCCTCTGGCGCCTCCGCTACCCAACACCAATTGCACTTTTTTATTCATAATCCGATTTACAAACCCGGATACCCTAAATCCCGATTGTAAATTTAAAAATTTATTGATATTCAAAAAAATCGACATGATGGCCGGAGGCCGATACTGGCTAACACTCGCAGGACGCGAGCGAGAGCTGCGATAACACCGACGCCGGTAGAATACTTTAGCGAATAAAATTTTGAGTGTATCTACCAATAGTATCCCATGCCGTGAAGCCTCCACTATCTGCACTTACTAAAGATAGTGTATGATCCGTCAGGGATGTGATCGTCATTCGCGTTTTTGAATTAAGGGGATTAGGATCCGGAGTGAGCGTTAGTACATTTTGTGAAATACTGTATTGCGTTTTGCCACCGACAGGGACAGAGTTTGTAATCAATTTTAAATACCCGTCTGCGCCGAATATAAATACCCTCGACGACAGATCAGTGATGGTGTCGTGTATAACACTGCCGTTTACGATGAACTCTGTCTCGAATGTCGTACCCGTCCATGTTCCTATAATAGGGTCGGTCTTTTTTCTACAGGCAGCGAGGAATATTAATATTACGAATACTGTTGCTATCTGCGCAAGAGATTTGCTTTTATGCCTCGTTGAGTTATGGTCACGATTTAAGACTCTCATTTTCGCTTTCATTTAAATCAGGAGCAAAATAATCAAATATTGCTGGAAATACAGATATGGAAACATAGAATGCTTAAGCACTGTGAAAGGTTACTACATCGATAGCTACACTTGTATTGATAATGTCGCGTGCGAGCGTCAGGGATAGGAGTGGATAGTCCGGAGCGGCAAGGATGGTCACATCGTCGCCGCCTTACCTCTCCCGGCCTCTCCTAAAACAGGAGAGGTGAAACAGCCGCGAGGACTAGGAGCGGATAGCCCGGCCCGAAGGGGACGCCCATACAATACTTACAGCCACCGCACCGAAATGACTACCTTCGCGGAAATACTGCTATAGCAAGATGATGACTTTTGATGAATTGAATCTGAATACGCCGCTGCGCAATGCACTGGCTGACCTAAACTTTACGCAGCCTACTACTATACAGCGCAAGTCTTTTGCGGTGATCATGTCGGGGCGCGATATAGTGGGGATAGCCCAGACGGGTACGGGTAAGACCCTCTCCTATCTGCTGCCTGCGCTGCGGCAATGGGAGTTTAGCAAGGAGACTGTGCCGCGCATACTGATCATGGTGCCTACGCGCGAGTTGGTCGTACAGGTAGTGGAGACGGCGCGGGCGCTGAGCAAGTATATGAGCGTAAAAACTGTGGGTGTGTATGGCGGCGCGAATATGAGTCCTCAGATGGCGGCGCTGTACGAGGGGGCAGATATAGTGGTGGGTACGCCCGGCCGTGTCTACGACCTGGCTGCGAACGGCAGCCTGAAGATGAAGGCGATCAAGCGGCTGGTGATAGATGAGGTGGATGAGATGCTGAGCCTGGGATTCCGGACACAGCTGACGAACATCATGAGGCTGCTGCCGCAAAAGAGGCAGAACCTGATGTTTAGCGCGACGCTGACGGATGATGTGGAGGCGCTGATCAATGACTTTTTCAACGGGCCTGAGAAGATCGAGGCTGCACCTGCCGGTTCGCCGCTGGAGAATATAACGCAGACGGCCTATGAAGTGCCAAACTTTAATACCAAAATGAACCTGCTGGAGCTGCTGCTGCGTACCGATGCTGACATGAAAAAGGTATTGGTCTTTGCTGGCTCGAAGAAGATGGCGGATGATATTTTTGAGATCGTGGGCGGGAAGTTCCCCGGCGTGATAGGCGTGATACACTCGGGTAAGACGCAGCCCAATCGATTTGATACGGTGGCAAAATTTCAGAATAATACTTACCGCGTACTGATAGCTACTGACATTATAGCGCGTGGCCTGGATATATCGGAGGTGAGCCATGTTATCAACTTCGATGTGCCGGATGTGCCGGAGAGCTATATACACCGTATAGGCCGCACGGGGCGTGCCGATCAAAAGGGTTTGTCGATTACCTTTATCAGGGAGCGTGACGCGACCTACATAGCAGCGATAGAGCAGCTGATGAAGCAACCGATAGATGTTCTCCCAAATCCTGATGGGCTGGAGATATCTGCCGAGCTGACGGCTGACGAAATGCCGAAGATCGAATATATAGAGCCGAAGGTGAAGGTTAAAAAACCTATCGAGGGCGGTCCGGCCTTTCATGAGAAGTCGGCGAAGAATAGTAAGGAAAACTTTCACCTGTCTCGTGGGAAGAAGCTGGCGCTGAAGTATGGGAAGCCGAAGAAGAGGAAGCCGAAGAAATAATTGATAATGGATAACGGAACAGCCGAATACAGGGCACACGGATGACACGGATTTTATATGTAATACAAAACGGATGAGTACGGATCAATACAAGAGTTAAGCTGGAAGCTTAACGCATTGATGGGTCTAAGTTAGCTGGGCTAAACTTAGACCAGTGGAGGTGTCAAACTTCCGATTTCTAGCCATAAATCGAGTCGCCGATGATCCGGCAATACACTACTATCGCGTATCGCAAACAAATAAAAATCTATATTATGCTGATAGTATTTGGCACCTACTCGTTTACGCTCAAAAAATACACTTCGTTCGAACTCGGCATCCAGACGGAGGGCAATGACGATGTCCCTATCCTGCTTAAACAGAAGGTATTTCATATCTTCTACATACCCGTGGTACCTATAGAAAAGGTCTACACCATGCAGCTCAGCGATGGCAAGCTCTACAACCTGCCCGCACACCTCCATGCATCTGTAGACGAGCGCGGTCCGCATCGCACGCCTTTCTATGCCTTCGCGCTGCCGCTGCTCGTGATGGCAGGCCTGCTCATATCCTGGGGCGTGGAGAAGAAGCACAAATACGACCGCACCAGTATGCACCAGGCCGAGCAGAAGGCCCTCGCCGATAGCGCGACGATCGAACTCGACAGGCTCAGCCCACAGCACTATATCAAGCTCACCGATGTCACGGATAAATACTCGACCGAAAACACCTACCTCAAAGTCCGGTCTATCCACGGATCGTCAGTGGTGCTGGAGAAGATGGGCTTCGCGGTCCACTACTACAATAATAATAACCCTGCCTTTGTCCGCAATTTCTTCATGCGCCATGAATCTGAGCTCGACACTGTAGTGCTGCCCATGCAGCTGCTACGCGAGGCCAATATCGCCGGCTATGAAGACAATGTCACGGACTATAAAACGCCCGACCTGCTGCACGATGGGCACAAGTACCGCATCAGCAGTGTTTTCTACGTGGCTCCTGGGCCATCGTTGTCGATCTATACCGGTGATGATGCGCATACGGACTTCTCCCTCGTGATGCTGAGAAATATGGGCGACCCTGCCCGCCTCGTAGAGATCCGCGATGCCACGGACAGCTCCATCCATATCCGGGAGAAGCTACCCATGCAGATCCGTACGGACAACTCCGAGAGCCACTTTGAGCTGCGCGTAGAGGGCAATGCGGAGCACGACTATGAGGCAACACTCATACTCGAGGACTCGCTACACAAGCACTACCAATATCGCCTGGAATGGGATCATATAGACTGGATCGTGAGACCTGTGACGCAGTAGGACAGCTCGCGTCGTAAACGCTGAAATATTACACACGCGATATATTCGCGCCCCGGATGGCGGTGAATGCTAATACAAATAAATCGTATTGCAAATGCTAATGAAGAAGAGTTCGGGGTTGCAAATGCCGAACAGCAGGGGCCTCCGTCGTCAGACTTCCGGTTTTGGGGTAAATATAGGCTTGTCCGTATGGGGCCCGGAGTAGCATCTTTGCCTGCATTTCTACTCACTCAAAAAAACAACACATGAATAGGCTAATATCTACAGCTGTGATCGCCATCCTGCTCTGCTTCTCCACCTCTGCCGATGCACAGTTTGGCCGCATAGTCAATGCTTCGAAAAACGGTGCATCAACTACCAAAACCGCCCCTGCTTCTGGAGGCGCATCTCAAAACCAATCGTCCGGAAGTTCATCACAGGCCGGAGAGAGTACCCAGACAGGTGGCGACAAAATGACGCCGCTCAAAAAAGGCGGCAACGTGTATGAGGATGAGCCGAAAAACGAGGGATACACCGGAGCCCTTCACCGGAAATATGCAGATAAAGCCGTATTCAGCACGCGCCCGATCAACCGGGACAGTATGAATGTAGAGCCTGACCGCTACAGAGATAAATTTAAGGCGAGCGAGGCGATATATGGCCGCGCATTTCTCAGCCAGCCATTCCAGAGGTGGGGCAAAAAGCTTTTCAATGTGACTGTACTCATAGACGATAATGTAAAATCGATATGCGCAGTTTCTGATGGCGATGTGAACATCATCAATGATAAGGGGGAGTGGATCACGACATTTAAATTTGCAATAGTGCCGGCTAAGGGTGACCCATCAAACGAGATCACCCGTCCGCTGCTCGAAGCGATCAATAATCTCACACCCGGCGATCACAAACTGAAGGTCATTGTCGGAGCCGGCTCATTTGGCAACTCTACCAAGAACCCTATGGCGGAGGGGACACTCACTCTGACTGTGGCCGCAGGCGATAAGATCAAGGGCATGACCTTTGAGAAGCTGGAGGCGGGCATGGCAGATCCTGCGCTCACCGCGCAGGCGCTAAAGGTGGTACAAAAGCATGCACAGTCAGATGGCTGGAAGGAGACCTTCAGCAGGGCTAAGATCAAGGGCTCCAGATGGGAGATCCAGCGCCATACTGTCACAGGTGTGATCCTCAGCAGGTATATAGACGTCTGGGGCTATGCGACCTGGCCTGACGGGCACTGTACGATACAGACATTTGGGATCAAAGAGGATTATGATGGTGCCGCATATGGAGCGCCGTATTTCGCCGGAGTGGGCAATCAGGAAAAGTGCGATTGCAGTGGGGCTAAGTAAGCAGCTGCTGTGCTGACTGGAAAATGGCTTAGCACCCGCGATATGTGTGCGGTAGCATGGGGGCTAACAGCCGAATACAGGGGCACACGGATGACACGGATTTTATGTGTAATACAAAACGGATTGGTACGGATCAATACATCGCATGCGGATATTGTTCTTTTGTCTTGACACAAAAGAACCAAAAGGTCAAGGCTGTGCGCAGTGAGCCTAAAACAGATGCTGCCACGCAATGCCGGTCAAACTCGCCGGGTAATTCTGGAATTTGGTTAGTAATGTGGTCGAATCTCGGCTCAGTGATACTGTGATATGGGCTCAAACAGTGACCGCCAACTTTGCCACGCCTTGCATCTGTTTCTTAACGGCTAACTGCGCAAGGCCGGGGGTGGAATGCAGGGGAAGTTTTCGTTTATCGCATTGCAAATGCTTATCAAGGAAAGTTCGGGATTGCAAATCCCGAACAGCGAGTGCACAAGAACCCCGCCCGCAGGCCCACCCTGCATTCTTGCGCCATTCATATTTTGATTTTACAAACTTGCGCTATTGGGGAATGCTCAAAAAGTATACTTTTGCATTTAATATTATGTAAATAATTTAGCTTATGAAAGATATTGACATAGCCTTTCTCTTCGGAATTATAACTACTATGGCCGCGCTGTGGTATTTTTTATATTCGCGCATTATCGAGATAACAACAAAAGAGCTTTGGCATAAATTTTTATGGCTATTAACTATTGCGCATTATCTTATTTTTTTGTGCACCATTCTCGCTCTTATCATCCTTTATTATCAGTTTTTATCCTCTTCATTCACTGCAAAAGATATAGCTAGCTTTCAAAGACTAACGGATATTATCGTTCAAAGTCGTAAAATATTAGTGATGCTTTGGGCTCCTGCAATAGTTTCATGCATAACCCTACCTGTACTTGGAAACATATTTGAGAGCTTTAATAAAAATAAGTTTCTTGTTAAATTCGGAAACATTCTTTCATTAATAATAACTGCCGCCATTATATGGCCACTATATGGAGAAGTTCTTGCTTTACTAAATTTAAAAACAGGAATTATAATAGGCGTGTTACTCTTGCCAGGTTTAATTTTTTATCTCATGATATTATCTAACATTAGTACAGGTATTCAATTCACAACAGATAAATAATTTTATAAAATAAGTGACGTTTGTAACTTTTCAGTAGAAAGGTCGGCATACCTCTCTCTCCCTGAGGTTAAATATATTAGATATAATGGTTTAGAAATTGAAGGTTCCACTGAACCTATAATAATATCAGCATCAGTCGCACTATCAACATCACAAGGTTTAAATCGTTTTACAATAGGAATTAAGCCGCAAATTGGTGCGGTTTTTGAAAAACATTATTATATTAAAGTTATTCAGAACTAACCTAGACCTGTTAGGGTCGGTAGCAAACCAAGCTTCAGGCCTGTGGGACATTACCCGCAATGAACTCCATAACATATACGAACACTCCATAGCCCCCAAAATGACTGAACCTAAAAGACATAGAATTAAATTTTATTCCAAAGAGGATAGGTCAGCCGGAAATCAACTGACAGAGGCGGAGGAACTTTTAAATAGCCATCTGCTGGAAAATGAGCTAACTCTTATTGATTTAATCGAATTCTATAACATTAAGTTATACTTCGACAATAAAATATTCCTCCGCAATTGGACTGAAGAAGTAGTAGACAAATACATTAACAGAGCTGAAAACCTTTTTGAAATTCTCAAGGCAAAAATATTGCAGATAAACGATGAAACTCTGGAAGCGGAATTAGACAATTTGGATTACAATTACTTTGAAAATTATTGGAGTTTACTTTCCGATTTGAATGTCTATAAGGGAATCAACGAAGAAACAATTATAAATGTCCTGAAAAATCATCCAAGCCAAATTGATTATATCCTTGCACAAAAAAGATTAGTTGAAAAATATGACAGAGTAGTTAGGGCGTTTCTTATCAGTTTTGAAGGAACTCCTGTACTTATACTTTCAAGCTTAGAAAAGAAAGATTCTTTTGGGAATAAATCCACAAGATATTTCCCAAAAAGTTTAAGTATAAAGGATAAAGAGGCTATTATAATTAGATATTTAGACTCAGAGCGCCCTAATCTAAATTATGTTAGACTAATTGAAAACTCTAGAGACTCCAATGAGTTTCGGCTTACTCCCAAAACTAGATTAAAGGCGAAAAAGAAGTCGGAGCAACTTAATGAAGAAATCTTGCAAGGAGCAAATGTTTGGAGTTTCGGAATAAGTGTTTCTTTTAGCAAGGACCAGATAGAACCTCGAAAATTTAATTCTGACAATACAGGTTTACAAATTTCTTATAGTGAAAATTTTATCGATCAATTTAGAAACAATGTGGACCTATTTAAAATATTCAAATATTTATTTGACTATACAGATGAAAAGAATCTAATTACATTAGTTAACAAGCAATGTGAGCTCGACGTTCTTGAACGAACGTTTATGCAATCAAAGAATGAATATGAAGCAGGTGCTGCATTCCGACAGAAGGAAAACACGGCTAACCTGCAACTCTCCATTTACGACCATTACTTACAAAGAAAAGGTAATAGTATCGAATCTCTGGTCAGTTCTTATGTTGATTATATAAACGAGAAAATAAAGCCTCACAAGCTACTATTCAAAATCCCTTCAGCCGAAAAAAGCCATTTAGAAAGAATTAGAATTGTTGCACCTGATTTCGAATTCTTGCTCAAGCAGTATAAGACATTTATTGATGAAAAGTATATCGATATAGAACTTATTCAGATAGACTCAACCCCCATAAGACTAAGTGATATATCTAGTTTAAAGGCTAGAAAATATTTATGCTCTGATAACCCTACAATTGGCCGACTAAAATATTACTTCTATTCAGATCAAAGTCCTTTATACTACATTAATCATTTTGACGAAAAGCATAACAATTTCTATACCCTCTTAATGAACGAAGATGTAAAGCTTGAATATTTTGCGAACTATCAAATAGAAATCGTTGAAAGCCTCATTAAGGAGGGCTATTTAAAAATAGACAATCGGGGATATGTTGTCTTGGATAATGAAGTTTTGATATACTTGATTGGGGACATTTATTATGATGAAGTAATTGTTTATTGGAATTATTCCAAAGAAATCAGAGATGAAATGGATGAATTAATTGATAAAGGATTGTTTGTAGCTGAAAGTACATTGTTTACGAGACAGGAGAGGAACTACTTGAATTACTATCTTAATAAAAAAGAGTTTACAAATGGATTCGACTTGAGAAATAAATATTTACATGGCACTAACAGCTTTTCCGAAAATGAGCATAAAGCTGATTTTATCAGATTACTTAAGATTATTATTTTAACTCTATTGAAAATTGAAGACGATGTAACATTACCCGTTGTTGGCGTTTAGCCAAGTGCCCCCGCTGGCACGGGTGTTTTCCACTCCTGCCTCATCTCGCAGGATGGCAGGGTGCTTTTAGTCATTTTTGAGGTTCGGGATTCCTTCCATTTTATCGCGTTCATTTTTTATGTTTTGAAAAATGTCGGAATGACGTGCTTTTTAGTATTTGGGAAATACTGGGGGGCTGTTTGGTGTGTGGGATTTTTGAGGGAGATGTATGTGTATTATGAATTAATTATTTATTTAATTTATTGTTACTGTCATATGTTTTATTTACAAATAATTGATTGTCAACTATTAAATATGTTATTTCTGGACAAACAATTATTGGGTGTTGGGGTGAAAACTTCATAACTGAGTAGTGCCGAGCGCGAGCGTCAGGGATAGGAGTGGTGAGGCGGTAGCCGAAGTGCAAAGCACCGGAGCGAAGCGGAGCCACGCATAGCCCACCCGGACGCCGTGACAATACAACCATTCGGGGAAGAGATGCTTCGTTGCCTCAGCATGACAAGGGGGGGGTGGGCTGTGGGTGGTGTGGGGCTTGTGGTCTTGGGCATAGATGCTTCGCTATCGCTCAGCATGACAATGGAGGTGGGAAGTGGCGGGTAAAATGCTTACTTTCGCGCTGCCTTAGAGGGCAATAACACAACGACAATGAGCTTTACAGAAGAACTACATAAGAGGAAGACCTTTGGGATCATAGCGCACCCGGATGCGGGGAAGACGACGCTGACAGAGAAGCTGCTGCTATTTGGCGGGGCGATACAGACCGCCGGTGCGGTGAAGAGCAACAAGATCAAGAAGGCGACGACGTCGGACTTTATGGAGATAGAGAAGCAGCGGGGTATCTCGGTGGCGACCTCCGTGATGACTTTCCACTACCGCGATAAGCTGATCAATATCCTCGATACACCGGGACACAAGGACTTCGCCGAAGATACGTACCGTACGCTGACCGCCGTGGACTCGGTGATCATCGTGGTGGACTCTGTGAAGGGTGTGGAAGAGCAGACGCGCAAGCTAATGGAGGTCTGCGCGATGCGCAAGACGCCAGTGATCGTATTCGTCAATAAGCTGGACCGTGAGGGCCGTGATCCCTTTGACCTGCTGGATGAGATAGAGAAGGAACTCAAGATACGCACTCGGCCGCTGACATGGCCGATCAACAGGGGTAGTGCGTTCAAGGGGGTGTTTGATCTCGCGAACCAGAGTTTGAATCTGTTCCGTGCATCGACTACCCGTGTGGCGGATGATGTGGTGTCTATCACTGACCTGAGCGATCCCAACGTGGACAAGATATGCGGCGAGAAGGATGCTAACCAGCTCCGCGAGGATGTAGAGATGATCAATGGTGTCTATGACCAGTTTGACCGGGAGGAGTACCTGAAGGGTAACCTGGCGCCGGTGTTCTTCGGCTCGGCGGTCAATAGCTTTGGGATACAGGAGATGCTGGATACGTTCGTCGATATCGCTCCTACGCCGCAAGGGCGTGAGAGTGACAAGCGCTTTATAGAACCTGAGGAGCCGAAGATGACGGGCTTTATCTTTAAGATACATGCGAACCTCGATCCTAAGCACCGCGACCGTATTGCCTTCATGCGTATCGTGTCGGGGAAGTTTGAGCGCGGGAAGTACTACCACCACTGCCGGATGAATAAGGACTTCCGCTTTAGCACGCCGGTGACCTTCATGGCGCAGGACAAGAACATCGTGGATGAGGCCTATCCGGGTGATGTGGTGGGGCTTTACGACACGGGCAACTTTAAGATAGCAGATGTACTGACCGAGGGGGAGGACTTTCAGATACGGGGTATACCGGCCTTCTCGCCGGAGATATTCAAGGAGCTGATCAATACAGATCCGATGAAGTCGAAGCAACTGGAGAAGGGTATCAACCAGCTCACAGATGAGGGTGTGGCGCAGCTATTCACTCAGCAGCCGGGGAATCGTAAATTCGTCGGGACGGTGGGTGAACTGCAGTTTGAGGTGATCCAATACCGTTTGCTACATGAATACAATGCGAGCTGTAAGTTCCAGGCGATCAGTATGACGCGTGCGTGCTGGCTGCGGTCTAAGGATCCGGAGAAGCTGGAGGCTTTCATACGATTCAAGTCCACAAGCATCGTGAATGACAAGGATGGCAATATCGTGTACCTGGCGCCGTCAGAGTGGTTCCTCAAGATGGAGCGGGAGAATAACCCGGATATAGAGTTCCACTTCAACTCGGAGTTTAAGACGGAAAGGAATGATACGGGGGCTTATCTGCCATATGGGAAATAGAAACTGGTTGCCGGTGGCTAGATACTGGATGAATGCAAATGCATGTCACACTAAGGTCACAAAGAGATAAGTCAATACGGGTAAGCTCACGAAGATTTAATACATCTCTCGCGAAGACGCAAAGAGTTTAAGAACAGCCAAAGCTTTGCTCGCAAAAACTCGAAAAACGCTAAGAATTCATATCACATAAAGTATCTGCCACGGGCGAGTAGGAACAGGTCGCGACCTACCTCTATTTGTATTTCATTACATGTTATGGTTTATCGGCTGTAGCGTCTCGGGCATCTTTGGCCTCGTCAGGTTTGGTGGCCATATCCTTGTCGAGATTGTATAGCGCCTCGTGATCGGCTTTGTCACCTCCGGCGATCTTAAATTTATCCAGCAGATCCAGGGCTAGTGTTTCTTCCTCTGTTTGTTCCTTCACAAACCATTGCATAAAGTTCCAGGTAGCCCAATCCTCCTCGGTGAGGCTGAGTTTGACGACGCTATAGACTGAAGTGGTATTATCTACTTCGTGTTGAAATATCTTCTGGAAGCAATCATTCAGTGATGAAGGATTGGCGGGAGGTGCAGGGATGGCTGCGACCTTGACCTCTCCTCCCCTTTTGAGGATGTACTCGAGTATCTTCATCATATGGTTGCGCTCCTCCTGAGCATGGCGGAAGAGGAAATTGGCGACGCCACCATAGCTCTGCCCGTCTGCCCATGCACCATAGGACAAATATATCTGCGAAGCATGTGCTTCTTTAGTCATTTGTACGTTGAGCGCTGCTTCTATTGTTTTAGAGAGACGGTTGGTATTCATACTATGAGTGGATTTATTTGGTGGGTATAACAAAATCCCTGCCTAAAGTGCTACTAGCTGTGTTTCAGTTGGCATAGTTTTGATACTACAGGTGCTATAAACCAGAGTTATGTCAACCATTTCAGCATCTCAGCATAAGTTCTCATGGAAGAAGTTGATCCAATCGATAAAAGATAAGTACACCGGCATCACAACTCGTATCACTGACTGGTGGGGAAAAACATACATCAAACTCCCCAAACCTATATCTGCAGCGCTCACTGTAATAAAGAACAGTGTGACACTTTTCCGCTCCCATGATACTGCGTCATTGGGGTCGGGCCTCTCCTACTATACTGTCTTCTCTATTGCGCCGATGATGATCATCATCATTTCTATAGCGGGATCGATATTCGGGCCTGAGGCTGTGACGGGGGAGCTGAAAGGACAAATGCAAAGCCTATTGGGCTCCAGTACAGCGGATCAGTTGCAAAGCATGGTCAAGGCAGCATACAAACCCGGAAAAAACTGGATAGCAACGACAGTATCTATCGCGCTACTGCTCACGGGCGCCATCGGTGTATTCGACCAGCTGCGCAGCTCGTTGAATATCATCTGGGATGTAAAGCCAGTGGCTAAAAAACCATTCTGGACATACCTCATGAACAGGCTTTTCTCCTTTGGGATGATAGCGAGTATTGCATTCCTGCTGATCGTATCGTTGGCGCTGAATGCGGCTGTCGCGGCATTATCCGGTTATCTTAATGGCCTGCTACCGGCGATCTCCAAAGTGCTGATAGGTTTCGCAGAAGTAGTCGTATCATTCGGTCTGACCACACTATTATTTACGCTCATCTATAAGTTTATGTCTGATGTGAAGATGAAATGGAAGAATGTATTCTTCGGGGCGCTTTTCACATCAGTACTTTTTGCCGCAGGCAAATACCTGATCGGCATATACATCGGAAACAGCAATATAGCTAACACATACGGGGCTGCCAGCTCCGTGATCGTGGTGCTGCTTTGGGTATTCTATTCCTCACAAATTGTATTTTTTGGGGCGGAGTTCACCAGAGCGCTCGCAGACTATAGAGGTATAAAGATTCCCGGCACTGAAGCCCCGCCGCCACCTAAACCATAAGGACATCGGTGAAAACGTGTGAATTATACAATACAAACATGAAATAGTGTAACGACAATCCGAATAATGAGGGTAACCTTTGTAGAGATAAAAATATTGTTGCTTCATAACAACAATTTGGTTTGATTATAGTGACGGGAGAGGCGGGTCTCTCCCGTCATTCTGTTAGAAAGAACTACTAAAATAATACACATGTACGCGCCAGAAGAAGCAACAACCCCATTTGGTTTTCCATTGGCCCGCATATATCAAACGGATCCGTTTGGGTTTCCGCTACATGCATCAGATGAAGAGAGCTACAACAAAGACAAGGAAGTGCAAAACGCCGCGAAAGTAGAAAATGAAGCCGACGACAGCATCGAAAATGACCAATCGTAAGGTCTGCTACACAATAAAAAATGCGGACCACACGGTCCGCACCCTACAATCACTCTTTTGAAAAAAACTTATTTGCCTGAGATGATTTTGCCTTTGGCTACTACCTGGCCATCGGTACCGAGTACATTATAGATATACATACCCTCAGCTAATGGCTGAGTCGTTTGCACATGCACGATACCACCATTGGATACCGCAGAGAGATGGTCCACTACCCTACCAGAAATATCCTGTATGGATACTGCAGTGACCTCAGCCGAGGCAGGTAGCATAATGCTAAAAGTATTTCCATTCATAGGATCAGGATAGGCATATGATGCGGCATCGGCCTGTATAGATGATATTCCATTTGCGATGGATTTGTTCTTGCTGATATAGGCGCTGGACGGTGTAGTGAAGGTACTGTCATAATTAATAAACAATGGTGCTGCCCAGGAGCCTGCCGCGTAGAAGTTCTCCCTGAACGAAGTAGATGTACGTGCTCCCTGTGTCAGGCCAAATGCGCTGGTCAGTGTTTGAGAAGCCGGGCTGCCATTCACATAGAAGCTATCTAAAGTACTGCCACTGGCGCGCTCGCGGAGGACGCTAACCGCACCTGTGGTACCCGACCCTGCAGGCAGTGTGAGCGTGCCCCAGCCAATGACGGTATCCCGGCGATTGACATAGAAAACATGCTCCATAGGAGCGTTGATGACACCCGCTGCGGTAACCGTCAGCCTCATATGGACCACATGGCGGATGGTAGAGCTCCATGCAGAATTTATCGTAGCCGGGAACTTAACAATGACCCTCGGATCAGAAGGGTAATATTCACGCGTAGGAAGGATGATGAGGCTATCGGCGCTATTGCCCGTAATAGATACCAAACTTACATTCAAGGGCGTGACCTGAAGACCGAGATCGACGGCAGCATCCGCTGTATTAGCAAAATAACTATCGTAATTATATCCAAACTGGGTATTAAGCGCTTTGTAATAAGCAAGGCCGGAGAACTGAGCAGTTGTAAAAAAGGGATCGTTACTGACCGCTGGATAAGCATATGTATATTGAGTAGCATTCGATATATTGACCGTACTATAGTCCCACGTCATATTATTACCAAGTGCTGGTACCGTGATGAGTGAAGATACATTAATGGAGGAAATACTGTCGGTCGCGATAGGGAAATTGGCTTGTGTAAGCACAAGCGGAGACTGGCAAAAGGCCGGCGCTATGGCGGCCACAAGAGCAAGGGTAGTAAATATCTTTTTCATGTTGTTTATTTAATGAATCAATAGTGCAAAGGAACGCAGAGGCTATAAAAGGAACATTACTAGAAAAATACTAAGAAGCTTTGCAAGACATTTTATCTCTTATTTTTGATACTGGATCACATCACCATGCCAAGAAAGAAAAGCTTAAACACGGTAGACATTATGCGGCGCCCTCTGCCCTACCTGGAGGCAGTCAGCGCGCTCGAAGCCCAGCTGAAAGCCTATGAAGCCGAAGGCTACAAAAAAGGGATCATGGAATCCAAACTGCAACTGGCCGTGGTCAACCTTGATTTCGGAAATATACAAACGGTCACTGCCCTTCTTGATGACTGTGAGGCCTTCTTTGCCAAATATGGCTCTATGGAGCAAAAGGGCCTTGTCCTTTTCGCCAAAGGCAGGCTCTATAGCTATGATGGTAAATTTGAAGAAGGGCTGCTCACAGCGATCAAAGCACTGCATCACTTCCTCCCCACAGATATATACGAATACACTGCCAAATGCTATGTGCTGTGCGGCATCCAGTGCCGCCACCTGAATATGTACAACGAGTGCCTCGACTATATGAATAAGGGCGTAGAGGCTTCGCTAAAAGCCGGGATCAAAGGCCTGACGGCTATGTGCATGCAGAATGTCAATGAGGTCAAAATGGACCTGCTACCTACCGGCGAGGCGATCAAAAGCCTGAATGAATTCCTGAAATACCTGGAGGTAGTGTATGAAGGAAAGGACTCGCACCCTGAGGCCAATGCGCTGTTATGCCTCTCTGAACTGTATCTATACGTCAATGATCTAGACAAAGCCAAGGAGGTGTTCCAAAGGGCAGTAGACCTGAAGCAACGGCTGGGTACAAATGCGCGGGAAATAGACTACATGAACCGCCGCGGTGAGATAGCAGCTGCGGAAGGGGATGAAAAACAAATGCTATATCATACGCAGCAGGCCATAGATATGGCAGATATACAATGCTCCATGCACGGAGAGCGGTGGTCGCATACCATCCGGTTTGACTTCTATATCGCAAAAGGTAATACTGCCAGGGCAAAGAAACACCTGGACCAGGTGCATAATGTCTTGAAGAAAAAAAGCCCCTCGCAGATAGAGAAAAAGGTTTATCCGCTTTTCGTCAAATACTATCACGCAACGGGAGACCTGAAAAACGAACTCAAATATATCCAGCTACTACACAAGCAAGATGTGGAACGTCAGCAACAGCTTACTACCTCCCGGCTCAGGCATGCCACAGCTATACATGAAGTGGAGCTAAAAGACAAAGAGAACGAAATCATGAAAAAAGAGCTCAACCTGAAATCACAGGAACTAAACCTGACCAATCACTACCTGCAGCATCGCAATGAACTGCTAAATGACCTGAAAGAATGCATCAACTCACTAAAGAGTGAAAACTCAAAACGGGAAACGGTTTTCCAGACCCTATTCAAAAAAATAGATACGGCATATGCCAAAGAAGATAATGAAAAGGATCTCTTTAAGCAGAAGTTTGATGCGACGCATACTGAGTTTATCAAAAATATAAGCAAAACGTATCCTACTCTGAGCCCGTCTGAATGCAGGATATGTGCCCTGATGAATACAGGCTTTACTAATAAAGAGATCGCAACACTTCTGTCTACTACCCTGCGCAATGTCGAAACACACCGGCTGAATATCCGCAAGAAGCTTAAGCTCAAAAGAGCTGACAATCTGCAATTGATATTGGCGGCGGTGAAAGGATGAGTAGCCTGTACCGCATCTCAACATATTTAATGCTGCGATAGATAGAAGCATCCAGACCGGATCAGCTAACGATAAACCTGCAACATTATTTTACGGCTATACTATATTTTATTTCACATGTTTTGTTTTCCTAAATAATCATAATAAAAACAAACCTGCATCGTTTTGAGCGAACTCCAATCTAACCGAAGGACCCTCAAAATGAAAAACCAAATCAATCTATCGATGGCGCTGCTGACGCTGATGTACGCCAGCGCATCGGCGCAGACCATAGACAGGACTATACAATGGACCGCTGACAAAACCTATCAGACCTCAAAAGGTGAACATGTTAGGATACCCTACTTCCCCGGTGCATCCGTTAGCCAGCGCGACGGATATGTGCCGCACTACAGTGAGAATATCCCAATAGACCTATATGGCAGGATATCAGCGAGCCTGTCAAATGAAGTATACGAACCGGTGATAACAAGCAATATCGCAAAGGATAAGATAGGCACCTCGATAACAATTAAAGCTACGTCCGGTATGCTGCGCAAGCGGCCTTATGCGATGGTATCATTCTGCCCGCTGCGCAAAAACGCCATAACAGGACAGATAGAAAAGCTGGTAAAATTTACGCTCAAATTGAGTGTCATGGCAGAAAATCAAACCAGGAGGCTCCAATCCTACGCCGGCAACTCGGTCCTGTCATCCGGCTCTTGGTATAAAGTGGGTGTGACCAAACCCGGCATATATAAACTGGACTATGATCTCCTGAAAAATCACTGTGGTTTCGATCTCAGCAATACAAGCTTCTCTTCAATTGCAGTATTGGGCAATGGGGGCGGGATGATACCGGACGCCAATAATATACCGCGACTGGATGACCTGCAGGAGAACCCCACCTATATTTCAGACAACAACGGCAATAACAAACTGGACCCGGGAGACTTTATCCTGTTCTATGCACAGGGTCCGGACAAATGGTCATATGACACGAGTGCAAGGCACTTTGTATTTGAAAAGAACCTTTACTCGGATACAAATTTTTATTTCATCACTCCCGACCGGGGTACTGGTAAAAGAATAGCTACAACAGCCTCTGCGTCGTCACCCAATCGAATCATCACGCAGTTTGATGACTATGCGGTGCGCCAGGCAGATGAATACAACCTGCTACATACCGGTAAACAGTGGTTGGGTGACAGGATGAGTACCCTCAATCCAAACGTAAATATCGCATTTGACTTTCCTAATCTTGTTACCTCTGTTCCTGTATACTTTGCGTCTTTTGTAGCAGCGGCATCCCCGTATGCATCTACTATCTCCGCATCCGTCAATGGCACACAAATACTCAGCCATCATATCGGCTTCATAGAGGACAGCGATTACCCTGATGCGTATCATACATGGGATAGTGGGGCCGCGTATGATGCTCATGCCCTGAAGACGGGGATGGCGATAGTACCGGGAGCCAACTTCAGCGTGACATATAACTTTAATAATCCCGATGTGAACGGGACCTCCCTCGGATATATCCACAAGCTCACAGTCAATGCTACACGAGCACTCTCCTTCACGGGTAATTTTATGTTTATCCGAAGTGCCGCATCTGCCGGTACGGGAAATGTCAGCAGCTTCAATATAAGTAATACCCCCGCGGGCTTGCATGTCTGGGATGTGACAGATATTACCTCTATAAAGGATATCTCTCCCACAATTTCAGGAGGATCGGATTTCGCGACAGCCACGGACCAGTTAAAAGAATTGGCGGCTGTCGATATAAATGGCAGCTTCTCTACTCCACATCCGGTAGGCAAAGTAGATAATCAAAACCTGCATGCTATAGGGCAACCGAATATGATCATCATATCTCCTTATGAGCTGCTGACCGCCTCGGAGGAGCTGGCTGCCTGGCATAGCCAACATGACCATATGAGTGTAAAAGTGGTACCGCTGCCTCAGATATATAATGAGTTTGGAAGTGGTAAGCAGGATATATCGGCTATCAGGGACTTCGTGCGCATGATCTATGAAAAAGCAGGGAACGATTCTGCTAAGATGCCACAGTATTTATTGCTGATGGGCGACGGTTCGTTCGATCCTAAAAATAGGATAGGAGATAATAACAACCTGATGCCGACCTACCAGAGTGAAACTTCCCACATTATCCTGTACTCCTATGTCACGGATGATTTTTTCGGATGCCTGGATCAGGATGAGGGTGGGGATATGGACAGACTGGAACTGATCGACATAGCGATCGGCAGGATACCAGCCGCCGACGCACAGGAAGCGCAAGGCATAGTGGACAAGATCAAATTATATAAAACCGCAAGCACACTGGCGTCGTGGAGGAATACAGTCACTCTCGTAGCAGATGAGCCATGGAAACAGTTCTATGGTTTTCAAGGAAAGGCAGATGATCTGGGGGAAATGATGAGGAGAACCTATCCGGCCTTCAACATCGATAAGATATATTGCGATGCGTATCCGCTGGTATCTACACCGGGCGGAGGCCGTTTCCCGGAGGTCAATACCGCCATTTTAAATCGCATCAATACCGGCACATTGGTCATGGATTATACAGGGCACGGAGGAGTCAGTAACTGGGCTAATGCGCGCATATTTAATATGACTGACATACAGGTCTTACAGAATAAAGAAAAGCTGCCGCTATTTGTGACAGCCACATGCGACTTCAGCCGGTTCGATGATCCTGCTATGAAGACGGCAGGCGAGTTTCTGATCACAAACCCTAATGGCGGTGCCTGTGCCATGATCACCACGGTCAGGCCAGTATTTGAAGATGCTAATGATGCATTGCAGGACGCGCTATTCCCGATCCTGTTTAATTCCTATCGTGGCCGCAGGCCTACTGTGGGCGAAGTGATCACTCAAACTAAAAATAAGGTTCTGGCAGATCTTGTGAGTGTTAGCAATACACGGGAGTTCACACTCCTGGGAGATCCGGCCATGACGCTCAACTACCCCCAATACAATGTAGTGACCACGACCGTCGATAATGTACCGATCACGCAACCGCATGATACACTCAAAGCGCTCAAGTATGTAACTATTAACGGAGAGGTGAGAGACTGGAACGGGGCAAAAATGAGTGCGTTTAACGGGAAGTGCTTCCCTATAGTATATGATAAACTGACCACCTTCCCTACACTGGTCAATATGCCACGCAATTATACCGTTTATAATTACAACACTTATAAAAATCCGCTATTCAAAGGACAATGCAGTGTGATAAATGGCTCATTTAGTTTCTCCTTTATCGTACCCAAGGATATCAACTATGCTATCGGCAATGGAAGGATCAGCTACTATGCTGACAATGGGAATACAGATGCCAACGGATACCAGAATGACATCGTAGTGGGCGGAGCCACAGATACACTGCTGGGAGATAAAGATGGCCCGAAGATCAAGCTGTTTATGAATGATGAAAAGTTTGTCTACGGCGGTATCACGGACGCTAATCCGAAACTGCTCGCAGAGCTTTGGGACACGAGCGGTATCAATACTACGGGCAATGGCCTCGGCCATGACCTCACCGCTGTGCTGGATGCTAATAGCAAAACCCCTATCGTGCTGAACGAATACTATCAGTCTGCGTTAAATAATTTCAGGAGGGGGACGGTGACATATCCTTTTTCGAGCCTTGCCGACGGGCCGCATACGCTGAAAGTAAAAGCATGGGATATCCTCAATAATTCTGCGGAGGATAATACAGAATTTGTGGTGGCATCATCTGCGAAGCTGGCGCTGAAGCATGTATACAATTACCCTAATCCCTTTACCACCCGCACGCAGTTTATGTTTGAGCACAACCATCCGGGCCAGGAACTCAAGATACAAGTGCAGATATATTCCGTATCAGGCCGACTTATCAAAACCATACAGGAGGATGTCATAGCAACCGGCTACCGTATCGATGACATCAGATGGGACGGGCTGGATGACTATGGTGACAAGATCGGCAAAGGGGTCTATGTATATAAGCTGCATGTGAAGGATCAGCAGGGTAATACTGCTGATCAGTTTCAGAAGTTGGTGGTGTTGAGGTGAGGTTTAATACATTTCACACGAAGAGCACTAAGAATACAGAAGAGAATGTAAGTACATGCGGTGAAACACAATTTCACCTTTCCGCCAAAGGCGCAGGAAGCCATCCCATTTAGCCCTTACAAGAAAGAGAAAATGCTTTTTTAATAATTGTTCCCGCTGTTTATTCCTTCACCAGCTTCTGCGTAAAGCGACCGTGAGAGCTATCTCCACTGATCACATACATGCCTTGTGGCCATGTGTGGGTGTCGATGGTGACATGATCGCCCTGAGTGCCGAGGCCCTCATATGTATATATACTGCGGCCCATCATATCGCTGACCTGTATGGTGGCAGCATCTACACCTGCTGCGAGTGTGATGGTGACCTGACTGGCAGCGGGGTTAGGATAGACGTGCAGGGCTGAGTTGGTACTGATATCGTGGATGCCGACATTGGAGAGGCTGTCATTGACCCATGCATATGAGATAGTAGTCGTATCTATATGTATGGAGGCAAAATAGGTAGACGTATGCGCCACCGAGTCATAACTACGGCTATCCGAGAACTGCGAATTGTGCACGATGTCCTTGAAGTGCTGGAAGCTGCCATACAATGCAGAATCGCCTACGATGATGACATATGCAGATCCGTCCTGATCCATGTGGCAGGCGGCAAGGCTGTCTATTTGGCCGATGCAATACATACGGGCGGCGACATAGCCCGTACCCTGACGGCCTATATACCAGAGGCTATCGGTGAGCGACTCATCAAAATCTGAGGTCTTCCAGTGGAGGGCTACGTCCGTATTGTGATAAGGTAAGAGAGAAGGCACCGGTTCCGGACGATACATAAGCAGAGCGACATTGCGATGCTGCTCGACATATGGCAGGTGATAGTTGGCATTGTCTCCGCTGCGATTGTCCCAATCGTGCTGAACAGGGCCCGAGGCAGTGAATACTGCGGTACTACCGACATTGGCGACGCAAGGGAACTGCTGGAAACCAATCTTGCCCTTGAAGAAATCCTGAATGGAAGATAAAGTAATGGAGTTATGTTTGAATATCGCGAGCCTCTCTCCCATGTTTACCGAGCTCTTGGATATGACCGACAGTTCCTGAGAAAGGCTGACGTAGCTGGATAGCGGCAAGCCTTTGAGCGAGTGGAATGGTTGAAAGAGATAGTTGTCCCAAAGGCTGGAATCGGTGAGAAGCGCGGCAGATCCGTAGACTACTTGTGGCGGGAAGTATGCTCCGCCGATCCAATTGAATATAACCTTGTCCACGGTATCCTGGCCTGCATTGAGTGTAAAGACAGAGTCGAGGGGGTGACCGTTGTAATAAGTAGTATCCATGACCGGCACCCATGAATTGGTGATGACATCTACCGGGAGGTCGGATGTAGCGAGGAAGGCTCCGCAATGCGAAGCTCCTCCCGGCATGTCTCCCATGCCGGATATGAGCCAGATAAGGTTATTGTGATTCTGCCCGTATGCAGATTCATATTTGCCGTAATAGTTGCGACCAGCTGTAGGATAGAAAACGCCCTTATCATTTGTGAGCCGTATCAGGTATTCGGACATGAGTTTCTGCGCAGCAGAAGTAGCCAAAGATTTGATCTGTGCATCCTGTGAGAAGTCAGCCAGATTGAGCAAGCCACTCAGGCAGTACGGCAGGTATACAGATGAGTTGAACTCATAAAACCCAAACTGGTTTTTGAGCTCAAGATAATGTACAAGCCTATTGCGCAGGCTGGCATCGGCAGTACGGCCATAGCTCTCATGGAGCAGCCAGTCAGATGAGGTCCACATGCACATATGATTCTCCGACCAGTAGCAGTGAAAACTGTCTTTAGCATTGATCCAGTATTTGACAGAGTTGAGAGAGGACATGATCACAGAGTCATATTGATGTGTACCCTGTGTGAGAAACAATACGCGCACTGCCTGCACGATACGGAAGTCTGCGTCTCCGTCTGTAGGGATATGAGCGAGCAGGTAGTAGAGGTTGGCTGTGTCCAACGGTTGATTGCGGTATGCTTGAATAGGAAGCGCATCCACACCTAAGTGTGCGAGGCAGGTATCTATATAATCAGTACGGCGCTGCTCATAGACGGGACTATTGGACGCGAAGGTGAGCTGCGATATACTGCAGAAAATGATGAGGCACAGGACAGTAACAAACTTGTAGATGCGATTCATGCTTGGATTTATTTTGGCATGAAAGTAATACGTTTTTCAATGACTAGTGAATAGGGAATCGTTAATTAATAAAATGGAAGGAATAAGGCACCGGATAAAATGATTGTGCAGACAATGATCCGGGGAATAATACATAGATGAAAATAGTCATGCGAAAAACAAAATTACAAACAAAAGTATTTCAATATATTAGAGGTACACAACAAAATACCTCCGGATGAAAAACACTCTCCTCTCTATACTGGCGCTGGCTGCCCTGTTCAGCAGTTGCAAAAAAAATGATAGCAATAGTTGCGCGAATCCACCGGTAGTGGTAGTAGACGCCAGCTTCGATTTCACGCAGCCTGTCACCCTGCATTCGTGTACGACATATTACTTTAACCAGATGAACCAGTATAGCATATCCAACACGCTGACTATCGAAGCTGGTGCCATACTGAAATTTCCCAATACCGGAACACCATTTATACTCCATACGAACGCCAGCGGCAAGATCATTTCAAATGGTTCGCAGGACAAGCCCGTTATTTTCACCTCTGACAAGGATGATGCACATGGTGGAGATGCCAACGGCGACGGCACCAATAGTACTGCAAGTGCGGGAGATTGGTCATACATCTCAATAGACGGATCGGGGAGTGTGTTCAACTACACTCAATTCCTGTATAATGGCAGTGGTAATGATGCTGCGCTTTTTGAGATCACGGCAAACGGTATCGTGTTTGATCACTGTACGTTTGCTCACTGCAAGGGTGATGCCAGTGTCAGCGGCCGTGGCGTGCTCTCATACAGCAACGGGGTAAGCGATGTACCGGTGACGAATTGCACATTCTATGATAATATCAAGCCATGGTCGATCCTTGATGCAGTGACATTGGTTGATAGCAGCAATGTATTTCACAATCCGGCTAACCCAAGCCAGAAAAATGTATACAACGGTATATTCGTAGGAGCAGGCTGCTGTGGTATCAACGTCACTACGACCTGGCTGGAGAATGAAGTACCATTTGTGTATTATGCCTTCTACCATACCCAGCCACTGGATGCTGCGCATAATAATGCACCGACTACTCTGAATATAGGACCGGGTGTGATATTCAAATTCGCATCATCAGGGACAGACTTTGGTCCCGGTATCACTATCCGTAGCGACAACTCGCAGATAGCAGGCAAAGACCTGGCGGGCGTGTTCTTCACCAGCTACAAAGATGATACCCATGGTGGCGACACAAATGGTGATGGCACAGCTACATCACCCGCCGCTGGTGACTGGGACGGTGTATATGACGCGGCAGCGCTGATCAATCCACCCAATCACTACTACAGCTGGAGTAATATCCTGTACGCAGTCAACTAACATAATCCACAAGATGATCAAAGGAATAGGTGTGCGGCTTCGCACACCTATTTTTTATGCTTAAATTTTCCCTGAAAAAAATTTGGGTAACCCGAAAGTTACATGTATATTTGCGTAACTTAAAAGTTACCTGACATGAAAAAAGACATCAGACAAACAGTTTATTTGCCATACAGCCCGGAGACAGTATGGCACAGTCTCACTACAAAAGAGGCGATCTCTCAGTGGCTCATGGAAACCGACTTCGAAGCTATACAGGGATATAAGTTCCAGTTTAAGACCAGGCCAATGGGGCGCAATTTTGACGGTATAGTCCACTGCCAGGTACTGGAGCTCAAACCCCATACACGCCTCTCCTATTCATGGCGCGGTGGACCCGGAGATGGTACGATCCATCTCGACTCGGTGGTCACCTGGACGCTCACACCCAAAGGACCAGGTACAGAGCTGCTACTAGAGCATACAGGTTTCGAAAGATGGAAAAATTTTATGGCACACTTCTTTATGAATATGGGATGGAAAAGCATACTCAGAAAACGTTTGGCAAACTATATAACAGAACACAGCCATGACACAGCACACGCTTGACGCCTTCCAGGCGATAGCCGATCCGAGCCGCAGGCATATCCTGCACCTGTTGTCGCAGGACAGCATGAGCATCAATGCACTTGCAGATAACTTTGACATGAGCCGCCCGGCGGTGTCGAAGCATATCAAGGTATTATACAATGCGGGCTTCCTGACCATAGAAGATATAGGACGCGAGCGGCACTGCACACTGAAGAGCGACGGATTCCATGAGCTACAGGAATGGCTGGACTACTACCAGCAGTTCTGGTCGGACAAGCTAAGCGCATTGGAGAAGTTCCTCGCACAATCGGCACCCAAAAACCAAGCACATAAACCAATTAAAAAATCAAAAAAATGAAAAGCGAAAGAATCACCGTAGAGCAGACATATGATGCACCCATCGCCCGTGTATGGCAGGCGCTTACCGATCCCGTACAGATGAAGCAGTGGTACCTTGATATACCGGAGTTCAGACCAGAGGTGGGCTGTGAGTTTAGTTTCCTGGCAGGAGATGACAAGAAGAAATGGCTGCATCACTGCAAGGTGACCGAAGTAGAACCCGGCAAGAGTGTCACCTACAGCTGGAGGTATGACGGCGAAGCGGGCAATTCATTTGTGACCTTTGCGCTCTCGGAGCAGGGGGATAAAACGCACCTGAAGATCACTCATTCAGGATTAAATACATTCCCTGATAAAGATGAGTTCCGCTACGAGAATTTCAATGAAGGATGGACTTGTCTTGCCAATCAGTCATTGCCGGAATTTCTGGCAAAACAACCATCGATAAGCACAATTTCCCAACCATAAAAATCAAAAAATGAGAAGCGACAGAGTAACCGTAGAACAGACTTATGACGCACCTATCGCCCGCGTATGGCAGGCGCTGACAGATCCGGCACAGATGAAACAATGGTACTTCGACGTACCGGATTTCAAACCTGAGGTCGGCGTGGAGTTTAGTTTCCTGGCAGGAGATGACAAAAAGAAATGGCTCCATCACTGCAAAGTGACCGAAGTCAAACCTGGCACGAGTATCACCTATAGCTGGAGGTACGACGGCGAGGCGGGCAACTCCTTTGTGACCTTTGCGCTAGCGGAACAGGGAGACAAAACACACCTGAAGATCACGCATGTGGGACTGAATACATTCCCTGATAAGAATGAGTTCCGCAGTGAGAGTTTCAATGAAGGATGGATCTACTTTGCGACTAAGGCATTGCCGGAATTTCTGGCGAAAAAGTAATCTGACTCTCCGGAACCGGGAACCTTGAGTCAGAGTGTCGCCTCACCCCCACAGGGCAGGCATCTGCCTTCGGCATCTTCCCTCTCCATAAATTATGAGAGGGAAGAACCTATTGGGTAAAAGGAGTGACTTTTAGTATAATTCAATAAGTTGAATAATAAGGTTCGGATTTGAGAGAATCAGGAAAAATAAATGGCGATTTGCTACTTTCGGGTAGATGAAAAAAGAAGCTGCCAGCCGGACGGCACAATACATGGCGCTATTCCGTGCAATGGAAACCGCGCGCCCTTTTGAAGAAAGGCTCTTTACTGATCCTGATGCTATATCATTTCTGGATGGCGGGTTGAAGTTTGGGACAAAGCTCTCGTCGTTTTCCCCCGTGAGAAAAGTGCTGGAGAGGTACATACACAGCAGAGTGCCCGGTGCATATACGTCAGGTATCGCAAGGACAAAATATATAGATGACCTGCTAAAGCGCTCCATTGATAATGGCGTGCAGCGCGTGATCATCTTAGGCGCGGGTTTTGATACACGGGCTTTGCGGCTTGACTTTATGAAAGGGATACAGGTGATCGAGATAGACCACCCAAACACGGCGCGCCTCAAAATGGATACGCTAAAAGCTACCAACGGCAGCCTCCCTGTTCATGTGAAATACTACCAGATCGATTTCAATGTGCAAAGTCTCGACAGCCTGGCCGAAGAACATGGCCTGGACTTCTCTATACCTACTACTATAATATGGGAGGGTGTCACCAACTATCTCAATGCTGATGCGATCAATAGCACCTTTCGCTTTATAGAGCGCTTTGTTAAAGGTTCGCATGTGATATTTACCTATGTCGATCAACTTATCCTGGATGATCCGAAGGCTTTTTATGGCGGAGAAAAACTCCTGCACGATGTGGACGCGATAGAGGAACGATGGACCTATGGTATGCATCCTGCAGATGTGGTGAAGTTCCTAAAGAACTTCCAGCTGACACTCCTCGAAGACCTGGGAGCGGCGGACTACCGCAAGCGATATATCCCGCAAAGGCCGGAGCAGGGCTATGAATTTTACAGAGTGGTAATGGCAATAAGGGACTGAGCATTCAGTTATTGAAATATTGACGCATGGCAAAATCGAAACTCTCTGACAAGGAACAGGTGACCGAACACATCGCGAAGCTCGACCCTGCGATACGCGAAACGGTCGAAGCGCTCAGGCAGATCATACTCGGTACCGACAAAGAAGTCGGTGAGCAGATCAAATGGAATAACCCGAGTTTCTACTACACGGGTGAAATGAAGCCTTTTGACCCGAAAGAATATAAGCGGGACATAGCTGTGATGAACCTGTACAAAGGGAGGATCATGATCGTATTTCCAAGCGGAGCGAAGGTCAATGATAAATCCGGGCTGCTGCAGGGCGACTATAAGGACGGCAGACGGACGAGCGTCTTCGCCGATCTGGCAGATGTCAGGGCCAAAGAGAAGGACTTAAAAAATGTGATCAAGGCATGGCTGAGGCTGGTGGAGAAATAGCGGATCAGCCTTCAGGCATCTTCCCTTCTATAAGCGATAGATTAAATGGATGAAGTACTGCTGTCATCACGCCTTCTTTCACACAGGGATCATTATTCATTATTTCCGCGGCCTGTTCCTGATTCTCTGCAGTGAAGACGGCTAAGCCTATGAGGTCTTTGTGGCCGGGAGAATAGGACGTGCGCCCTACGAGTTGAGTCACTCCTTTTTTATGCAGGTCGACGAGATAGTTCCAATGGCTACCGAGGGTGGCATTGGTAGTGTCGTCCCAGTTTGCCGGGCCATTGTAGTGGTCGGTGAGGGTGAGGATGTAGAGGAAATGCATAGCTCAGTGGATTCCGGTAATGAAAATATGATAAGCAAACCTAATAAAACAATACAATCCATATTATACTGCTAATGGCCCGAAGATATTTTTAGCTTGGTTAATTAGAAAGTATTTGGAATAGCGAATGCCGATTTTGGCAAATTTGGAAAGTCGCTAAAACTCTTATCCCGGGACGCGATTTCCCTCATATCATTTACCATTCATATAACGATAACAAATCTGGTCAAAAGTGTCGATAAATCCTGTTTTAGGGAATTTTGCAATACCATTGCATATCAACACGTTGTAAATGTCTTTACCTCATATTTCCCCAGCTTAACCTCTGTTATAAACATTAACGAACAGGGGTTTTGCAATGTGAGTTGAAACAGGTACTTTTATAGATTAAATAAAATCAAAATAATGAAGAAGAAAGTTCTACTCCTTCTCTCGGGAGTCTGTCTCTTGACATGCCAGATGATGGCGGCTACAGTCAGCGTGCAAACCGCTAAGACCGTAGCGACAAATTTCTATAAGGGTGTAGCGCCTGCTGCAGGCATTGTGACCCCTACCCTGCTGTATACCCGTACAGAGGCAGACAATACTGTAGACTTCTATGTATTTGACATGGCGCCGCTCAAGGGCTTCGTGATCGTATCAGCTGATGATATACTCAAGCCGATCATGGCTTACTCTACGGAGGCAAATTTCGACCTCAACTATGGCAACACCGGCATAAAGGACTGGATGGGCGATGCAGCTGCACATGTGTACAGCACTATACAGCAGCATATGCAGGCCAATACGGCGATCACCCAAATGTGGACTGCCTGCAAAACGGGCCCGTATATAAACCCAAGCAGGACCGGCACTATCGGTCCGCTGATCCACACACTGTGGGATCAATCACCCAACTATAATGCGCTTTGCCCTTTCAATGCAACGGACAATCAGCGTACTGTGACAGGGTGCGTGGCTACGACCATGGCACAGATCATGAAATATTGGAGCTATCCTACGAGGGGCACAGGCTCATACTCATATGACTGCTACTCGTCATCCAACTATCACTATGGTACTCAGTCGGCCAACTTCAACCACGTATACGACTGGGCCAATATGCCAAACATACTCGCCGGCGCCAATGCCGATGTGGCACAGCTGATGTATGACTGCGGAGTGAGTGTAGCGATGAGCTATGGCGACAATAATGAAGGTGGAAGCGGTGCATTCGTACTGGCGTCTGAGTCATGGGCCAGTGGCGTGAGCGCTGAGACTTCTTTCAAAGACTACTTCTACTATGACCCGAGTACACTGCAGGGTGTACGCACGAGCGACTATACCTCTGCGCAATGGACAGCTATGATGAAAGCGGAGATAGATGCCGGCCGTGTCGTGCAATATGAAGGTGCCGACCCGACCGAAGGTGGCCATACATGGGTCATGGACGGCTATGATGCCAATAACATGATGCACATGAACTGGGGATGGAGCGGTAGCTACAATGGCTATTTCACTGCCAGCAGCCTCAATGCGGGTGGAGCAAACTTCACCAGTCGGGAAGGTGCCCTGATCGGTATCAAACCACTGTTTCCCTATGCTGTATCTATACAGACCACATCTGCCCAGGTATGCATCGGCAACGCTACACAGCTTTCCGCACAAGGCCCTGCAAGCGGTACCTATACATGGGTCCCCGCCACAGGCCTTGATTGCGCTACTTGTGCAGTGACCAATGCCCACCCTACTGCTACCACACTCTACACGGTGACCTGCGACAGCGCAGGTGTCAGAGTACCATCTACGATACTCGTCACTGTAGTACCGGCTGTGACTGCCGACTTTACGGTGGCCAATACACAGGCCTGCTCAGCGCCTGCGGCTTTCGCCTTTGTCAATAACAGCAAATTTGCCAGTGATTATATATGGGACTTTGGTGACGGTGATACCACCGGCAGTACTCAGATGAGCCCTCACCACGTATACCACAACTACGGCGTATATGATGTGACCCTCACCTCTACAGGCAACTGCGGCACCGATACAAAGAATTTAAGCCAATATGTAGCTGTCAATAACACAGCTCCTGTGGCGCCTGCACAGGCAGTATGCAGCGGCAGCAGCGCTACACTGAGCGCGGTAGCTGCCGGCGATATCACATGGTACACCAGCGCTACCGGTGGCAGCGCTCTCGCTACCAGTGCATCATATAGCACACCATCCGTATCAGCCACGACCACGTACTATGCCGAGGCGCAGATACTCGGGCCTATCGTCATGGCAGGTATGCAGGACAATACTGTAGGCACAGGCAGCTACTATACCGGCAATAGTGTACACGGTGTCACATTCAGCTGCTACACGCCACAGATACTGAGCTATGTGGATGTTTATGCACAGAATACCGGCACTGCTACTATCATACTGACAAACTCACAGGGTACTACGCTCCAGTCTGCGCAGATATGGCTGGATGCCGGACTCAACACAGTAGCCCTCAATTTTAATATCCCGGTGGGAAATAACATGCAGCTCGCATCAAGCGGGAATCCGGTGCAGATGTTCCGTAACCGTACGGGCATCAACTATCCATACTACAGCCAGGATAGCAGTGTGATACTGACCACCAGCGATCAGGGCCTGGGGTACTACTACTTCTTTTACAACTGGCAGCTACAGTCAGCTCAGTGTGTAAGCGCACGTGTGCCGGTGGTAGTATATGTACTGAATGGTACTAACTCGTTTTCATACACAGCTACAACAGGCAATAATGTAACATTCGCTCCGGCGGTCAATGTATCAGGCGCTACTTATACCTGGTCTTTTGGCGACGGTACTACCTCTACAGATCAGAATCCGGCACACCAATACAGCGGTTCGGGCAACTATACTGTGACACTCACAGTATCAAACGGATCATGCTCAGATCAGGTATCAGGAGTGATCTCTGCGGCTGCAGGTGCTACTGCTATCCGCGATCTCGATGTAGTACAGAGCATATCTACCTACCCTAATCCTGTCAAGGACCAACTGGACATCAAGGTAAACGCAATACAGGCGACCACAGTGACCATGGCTATCTACGATGTGATCGGCAATGTAGTATCCACTAAAGATGTACAGGTCAATATAGGAGCCAACATAATGACCGAAGATGTATCATCATATGCATCCGGTGTATACACGATCGCGATGTACAATGGCAGCTCTAAGGCTACGAGCCGCTTCGTAAAGGAATAAAACGGCACAATAAATGCTATACAAAGGCTGTCTCATCTGTTGAGACAGCCTTTTTTTTGATCAAATAACTCTAAACCAACCGTATATGAGATTCACCATACCCGTGCTAATACTGATAATAGCCATGATGGGGTGCAAAACGAAACAGCACACCTCAACCACCACAGATATGAACAAGGTCCCTGTCGGTACAAGCACCACGACTACGACTACTACAACCAAAACAACCAAGACAACAAAAACGGAAAAGGCTGAAAAGGACGCCAACGACATGAGCACCGAGACAGCACCGATACCAGCGCAGCCGGCAACCTACGGAGCTACAGCACATGCGGTGATCTACAAGACCAAAAAGGACTATTGGGAATATGTGCCCGTGACACTCACTGATGACGGCTCGGCTATCGCGTCCTACCCGGCACCCGGCGATGTATACTATCATGGCAAGATCGCGCTACCGACCAAGCTCGCTGATGGATACCTGCTCGACAACAGAGGAGTGACCCCACACAGCGCATTCGTCAGGATCAAGTATGAGGACTATGCACAACTGAAAGAAGTGCCATCACTCACGGAGCTATATAAGCTGGTCATCGACAAGACGCCTTTCACAGAAATGTACGATCTGGGCGAGCGCAATGTGTACGAAAATGCTCCCGGCACTATCAATACTGTGATCAAAGAAAATAAGCTCGGGAAGTATAAGAAGCTGCTTTGATTTCGGATGCCGGTAAAGTGACATGGTAACAATCCGTTGCGCCATTCCCGGCAAATCATAATGAGCCTTTATTAAATTGAAATCGTAGCTTTGCTGCGATGGTTACTTCCCCGATAAAAGAATGCACTTTCACTACTAACAGGTGACGTGTATCTATACCGCATCACGACGCATAGTAATCAGCGGGCCTACGGAAAGCTGATAGCAGAATAACGCTTTGCAAAAAGCCGGTAGTTCTTTTTACTTTTAAAGATGAAACCACACTTCGAGCCATACATGGGATATGTGCTGCTGTTCCTGTTTGCCCTGATCACGGTAGAGATCATCTGGAGCTGGCGGACGGAGAAAAGGGTGTATGACATCAAAGATACCTTTACGAACCTTGCCATCTTCGCCGGATACCAACTGTCAAAGTATTTATTCGCGGGTTATACGCTGGCATTCCTCGGATTTTTCTATCAATACCGGGTACACACCTTTGAGAAGAGTTTATTGATCTTTGTTATTACCTTTTTCAGTGTTGACTTTTTCTACTACTGGTATCACCGGGCATCTCATGTCATCAAATTGCTTTGGGCATTTCACCTGGTGCATCATACGAGCCAGCAGATGAACCTAACAGTAGCATACCGCCTCAACTGGTTTAGTTTTATACTTAGCCCCTTTTTCTACGTCCCTTTGGCATTGATAGGGTTGCCGCCGATCTTTATAGTCGGCGCTTATGCGTTAAATCTCCTATACCAGTTTTTCCTACATACAGAAGCTGTCGGCAAACTGGGGTTCCTCGAGAAGATCATCGACACACCATCGAGCCATCGCGTCCATCACGGCTCTAATGATCTGTATATCGACAAAAATTTTGGTGGCGTCCTTATCATCTGGGACCGCATGTTTGGCACTTATCAGCCGGAGGAGGAAAAGGTGAAATACGGTACCACAAAAGGCTTCGCGGGACATAATCCCATTGTATTGGTGTTTCATGGTTTCGTGGACCTCGTGAGAAATAAGATGTATTATAAAGGCTAATAACGCCTGCGCATTTCGCAGATAATGAAATAAATTCCCCACCGAAATCAGAACGACAAAAGCATTCATTTAAAGCTGGCATCTCTACATTAGTATGCAACATGCATTCTAACATGCACATACATATTATTTATACATCAGCTACACCTATCTCAAACTGAATCGACGCATCATGAGGCTATAAATATAGTCCCGTAGAAAACCGGCATATTATTGGGTATAGATAACTCAGTTGTTATCCACTTTGCACCCTGACTGACTCTGAAGCGCCTTTGAATGCTCTGTCCTTATCACCACCTAAAAAGAAAGTCATGGAAATCACGTGCAAAAACCAACACAGTACAGGATCGCTGTTACATTATCATCTCTACCGCTTCAATCAATTCCTGACTCAATTGAAAAAAGTGCTGCTGGGCAAAAAGAATAAGATGGTCCATACGACATCCAATAGCTTATTCATCAATCCACTGATCCTACGCGGCTTTGTATCCATACAATGGAACAAGCTGCCCGGCATAGGCATCATATCCGGTGATGAAACATGGAAGAGTATCAGCGACCTCTCCGACCTGATAGATATGAAGGTGCAGGAGAAGACCGCAGAACTGGAAGACTCGAAGAAGGAGCTTGAGTCATTTGGCTACTCTATCTCGCATGACCTGAAGGCCCCGCTGCGCGTGATCAATGGATACTGTACAATACTGAAAAACTCTCCGGAAATGATGAGTGACGAAGCAACGGAGATATTCGAGCGTATCAATGGAAGCGCGCAGAAGATGGGCAAACTGATCGATGACCTGCTGCGATTTTCTGTAGTACAAAGTGGCAATCTCACGAAGCAACGTACGGATATGAACGCCCTGATCAAGTCAGTCATATTTGAACTCAAGGTGCAAAACACTACAGGCTCCCGGATAATCATTCATCGCGTACCGGATGCCTATTGTGACGGCAGCCTGGTCCGGCAGGTATGGATAAACCTTATTTCCAATGCGATCAAATATTCTGCAAATAGCCGTAAACCAATAGTGGAAATAGGCGCCGATCTCTCGCAGGTACCAGCTGTCTACTATGTAAAGGATAATGGAAGCGGATTTGATATGAAATTTGCCTGCAAGCTTTTCAAACCCTTCCAAAGGCTGCACTCCGGCGATGCGTATGAGGGTACAGGTATCGGGCTGGCGCTCTCCCACAGAATAGTAGCCCGACACGGAGGCAAGATATGGACAGAGGCGAAGGTGAATGAAGGAGCTAAATTTTATTTTACACTATAAACGAATAGCCCTTCAGTCGCCTCCGCCAAAATTCAGTATTAATTTTTTATTCTATTTTAGCCTCTTCAATCAATGAAAATGAACAATAGAAAGCGACTCCAAACGATCTTCTCTTTAACTATAATCATACTCTTCCTGATAGCGTGCAGTCATAATAGTGGCAATAGTACCGTAATGTATAAGGTCAAAACCGAGATAGACTCAATAGTAGAACCGGGGTATATTATCAATATACACAGGTATACGTACACGTACGATGGACAAGGCCGTATATTTCAGGTATTTGATTCCTTTTCCTCCATTAACATTGCGACTCCTGTTAATTCTTATGAATCATCAAATACGCGGACTTATTCTTATTCTTCGAATGCTATTACTATAACTGCTACATCGGACGGAAGCAGTCCATATACATATAAGCTAAATGCTCAGGGATTGGTAACAGAAATAACTGACCGAACAGGAACGATGAAAGATGTATATCAATACGATGCACAAGGGTATCGAATCTCAGATTCTCTTCGTATGGGCATTAAATTTATTAGCACCATATCTAATGGCAATGAAATAAGCGTTGCAACCGTGGATACAGCAACCTCTTTCAAGCGCTTCTTTAATTATTCCCTGACACCCGATCTCAGAGATTTTGGCAAAGCATTCCAGGGGAAACGCTCTACCAATCTTCCTGTGTCATATCAAGATTCATGCTCTACATGCCCTAATACTGTCGTCCCCACCAGATATGAATTGGACAGCCTTGGCAGAGTAACATTTGAATCAATAGAAACGGTTCAAAGAAACGTTTTCACTTACTATTGATCTTCGTAAAAAATAGCTTTAAAACTCAGTCACCACCTTGACCGTGCTTTTGGTCTTCAGCTTCACTATCCCTACTACAGAGAATAGGCGGATAATGTAATGCACGGGATCGATCTCAAACCAGCGCGTGCCGAAGTTGATGCTAGATGGATGCTGGTGGTGATCGTTGTGATAGGATTCTCCGAGCATCAGTACATCGACCGGAAGAAGATTCTTGGACGTGTTATTCATCTTGTGATTGGTGTACCCGTATTTGTGTGCGAACCAGTTGATGATAGCTCCATGTACCGGGCTCATCATCCACTGCACAGGCAGCAGCAGAAACCACCACATAGACGGAGCGAAAGCAATATAGAATGCGAGATATGCCAGCCCCCAGCCGACGCGTGAATACATAGAGTCACCGAGGCGGTCCATGGCTTCCCACTGTGGTACGCTCTTGAGAAAACGGTCATCGACAATAGCCTCCCTGCGGAGGATGGATCCATAGATCGAAGAGGTATGGTTCATCATAGACACTACATTGCTGAAGTACTTCGGCGAGTGCGGATCTTTGGGCGTATCTGTATAAGCATGATGCATACGGTGCATGATGGCATATACCCGGGGACTCAGATAGGATGTACCCATGGTGATCCAGGCAAAGATGAAAAAGAAACGCTCCCAGGGTTTGGTCATGGTGAAAGCACCATGTGCTGCATAACGATGCATCAGAAATGTCTGTGAGAACAGGGACAAATACCAGTGTAAAATAAAGAAGATTAATATTGGCATGGATGCAAGATACGGAGAGTATAAGCAGCAGTTGTCTTCTTTAACAACCATTTCAGCCAAGCGCCATATATACGTAGCCTAACTCCTTTATTCACCGGTAGAATTCTCATACTTTAACAATGGCCAATACGTTTTGTATACGATATTTAATCAGTCATTGCTAACCCAAAACCCTAATCCATGAAAAACAACTTCAGGCAAAGATTCCGTAAACTCTGCATGTGCTTTGCTATTGTATTTGTAGTGATGTTCGTCATAAGGCTTGCTTATACTTATTCATCCCTGGACTCTGGTGCCAACGGCGGCTACATGGGTGACTTCTTCGGCAGTATAGACCACCTGCGCAAGAACTATGCATCGGAGAAAACCGGATGGAGCAAGCAAGGAAAAGAAACTCTGGAGCAAGGAGGATTCGAATACTCGCAGAAATATGAGAAGACAGCTACTGTGAAATCAAAGACCTCGCAATTTGATGCCGATGCGAAAAAGGTGCAGTCCTCGACGAAGGATTTCACAGGTGTAGTACAATATGAGCAGAACACCGGCAAAAAAGGCAGCCGCGAACTACACCTGATGATCGGTATCGCACCTGAGAAATTTGATAGCTTCTACAATGTAGTACAAGGTATAGGTATCATCAAATCTACCGAGATCACCAAGACGGACAAGACCAATGACTACCGTAAACTCAATGCGAAAAAAGCTTCGCTGGACAAAACACTGACATCGCTCAATGAACTCAAATCGCGAAGCGGTGCTATAGCAGACTACATAGCCCTCCATGACAAAATACTCGAGATAGAAACACAACTGCAGGAACTCGGTGTAGAGCTCGGCGACTTCAATAGTGACAATGAATTCTGCACGATAAAATTCTCACTCTATGAAGGCGCTACTGAGCGAAAGATGGCCTTTGCGAAAAGGCTAAGGATAGCATTTGAATGGACGGTCAAGTATTACGCAGTGGTCGTATTTTCCGTATTGATGCTGAGTATCGCGTCATTCATATTTATCTTCATAGTAGATAAGCTGAAGATCATGACTGCGATAACAGAAAAGGTCAATGAGTGATTTCCTGAATCCATATCCGATTCAATCATAAACAACTCATCCCCTTTTTAGGGTATTTTTTCCCTGATATAAAGCCGTATCTTAGCAGCACCTACAACGAATTCGTTGTATCAAGTTTAAACATAAGTAATTCAGAATCGTATATTTAAGTAGGAAATAAAACCTTCCGACAGATGATAATCAAACAGTACAAAAGCACCAGCGCTCTGACCGGGGACATCACTCCATTTGCAGATGCAAACCTGGTATTAGTGTTTGCGGGCCGCGAAGATGTCGAACAGCTGGCGTACAGTAAACTGTCAGTGGCATTCCCCAATGCCACTATAGCCTGTGTAAGTACTGCCGGAGAGATCATGCAGGACAATGTGTATGACTCAGGGATAAGCATCACGGCGATACAGTTTGAAAAGACAAAGATCGCAACCTCCTTTATCAATATCAAAGATCATCCGGACAGCATCGATGCGGGCAAAGTGCTCATACAGCGACTGGCCGATGAAGAACTAAGGCATGTGATCGTATTTGCAGACGGATCGCTGGTCAATGGCAGCGACCTGGTGAAAGGCATGAATCAGGTACTGCCCGGGACTGTCACTATATCCGGTGGACTCGCAGGCGATGGCGCGAAATTTGAGAAGACACTCGTGGGCCTCAATGGCAACACTGGTGTTGGCAATATAGTCGCGATCGGGCTCTACGGCTCATCGCTGGAGGTAGGCTATGGCAGTGTAGGCGGCTGGGGATCATTCGGCCCCGAGAGGCGCGTGACCAGGTCCTCTGCCAATGTCCTCTATGAACTCGACGGCAAATCTGCCCTCGGCCTCTATAAACAATACCTCGGCGAGCTCGCCGACCAGCTGCCGGGATCGGCGCTTCTTTTCCCCCTCTCTATAAATGTGGAGGAGCACGCGCAACCATTAGTACGTACTATACTGTCTATAGATGAGGAGAAGCAGAGTATGACCTTTGCCGGTAATATACCAGAAGGATCATATGCGCGGCTCATGAGAGGCAACTTTGACAAGCTCATAGACGCTGCCAATGAAGCTGCCGAGGCATGCCTGACCGTACCCCACACCGCGAAACCGGAACTGGCGCTGCTCGTATCCTGTGTAGGCCGCAAGATAGTACTGGCGCAGCGTATAGATGAGGAGATAGAGCGTGTGCGCGGAGCACTGGGCGCGGATACCGTGCTGACAGGGTTCTACTCATACGGAGAGATATCGCCGCTGGGCATGACATCTGGATGCGAACTGCACAACCAGACCATGACCATAACGACTTTCAGAGAACTATGAATGGAAACGAATACCATAAACTACTGCTAAAGCAAGTCACCAAAAAGTACGGTGACATATCCATGCTGCCTCCTGAGATGCAGGAGCTGCTACTCACCGTGAGCCATACCTATGAGCAGTATGACAGGGATATACAGCTCGTGGAACGGTCTCTTGACCTCAGCTCAGGAGAGATGAAGGAGACCTACCTGAAACTCGAACAAAAGAAACAAGAGATACAGACATCAAACGATGCCCTGCGCCGGTATGCCTATATCGTATCACATGACCTCAAAGAACCACTGCGTACCATATCCAGCTACCTGCAGCTCATAGAGCTACGGCTGGGTGACAAGCTGGATGGTGAGGGACGTGAGTTTATCAACTACTCTGTGAGCGGTGTGAAGCGCATGAAGGGCATGCTCGAAGCAGTACTCAACTACTCCCAGTTAGAGAACAGGAAAGCATTTATGTCCGTAGACCTCAATACAGTATTTGAGTCATCATGCGAGAACCTCAATGAGGCCATCCATGAGGCACATGCCGTGATCAAGCGCACCCCCCTCCCACAGGTGCGGGGTGACAAATACCAGCTCATACAACTCTTCCAGAACCTGATGCAGAACTCCTTAAAGTTCCGCGGACAGACACAACCGCAGATCACCATAGAGTACCTGGGTGGCAATAACAATCACATCATCTCCTTCCGCGACAATGGCATCGGAGTGGAAGACCACTACCGTTCGCAGCTCTTCCAGATGTTCAAGAAGCTACATGCTCCGGTAGAATATGACGGCCTCGGTATGGGTCTCGCCGTCTGCCGCCGCATCATGGAGAACCATGAAGGCGAGATCAACCTCGACCCGGATTTCCATGACGGGCTGAAGGTGGACCTGAGGTTTCCTGCGCTGGTAGCGTAATACCTACCCCCTATTCAAACATTCATGGCGTCCCCTTCGGGCCGGGCTATCCGCTACTAGTCCCGACACATGGCTCATGAGCGAAGGCTTGTCCCGACGGATGTCGGGAGCTATCCGCTGCTATCCCTGACGCTCGCATGCGGTACCACCAAAGCTAGCCTCACATCCCGTTATGAAGATTTAGGCTCATTAGCGGGATATTGTTTGTCTTGAAATTGCATCAATAGCATTTGATATTCATTCAGTTACAAGAAATACACATAGAATTATTATAATATCGTAATTTAAATAAACGCAATGCCCACCTGATCGTGCCTTGGCACCAACGCTGGCACATCCTTTTGGTCCGTCCACAACAAATTTGCAATGCGTCCTAAATTGACATTTATCACTCGAATTTATTGCCTTAGGTCATCTTTCGCGAACACTGCCCGATCTACCTTTGTGACGCTTTACAATCACAACTAAAAAGTCACTACTATGAGCAGCCAAAAGATCAGAGACCCAAAGACAGACCATCTCTTGACCCCCGAAAACTCCGCCGTAATTATTATCGACTACCAGCCCACCCAGGTTGGGTCCATCGAATCGATGGATAAATACACGATGGTAAAAAACGTTGTTGCCCTTATAAAACTGGCTAAGGTGTTTAAGATGCCCATTGTTGTCTCAACCGTAAATGTGAAAGCTGCCGGGCTGAAGTCAACGATTCCCCAGATAGCCCTGGAAGTAAAAGATCTGCCATCATATGACAGGACCACGATCAATACCTGGGAGGATATAGAATTTCTGGAGGCTGTAAAAGCTACTAAGCGCAAAAAGCTGATCATGGCCGCGCTTTGGACCGAAGCCTGTTTGTTGTTTCCTACCCTGGACGCGCTGAAAGAAGGATATGAGGTATACCCTGTCGTAGATGCTGTGGCGGGAACTTCCATCGCAGCTCATGATGCAGCCCTCAGAAGAATGGAGAAGGCGGGAGCGCAACCCACCAGCGTTATGAGCCTGGTATGCGAGATTCAGCGCGATTGGGCCCGGTATGAAACAGTTCCGGCAATGCTCGGTGTACTAGCCGGAGTGGGCAATAATGTAGGACTTGACATAGAGGGTCAAGGTATAGAACAGGGAAGTAAGTAGCAGCCGGTATCCCGTTTTCGGTAATCCCATTCTTCAACTGTAGCCTTATTAACTCTAAGAAAAACTAACAATATGGACAGTAGTATCTTAAACAAAGTAAAAGCAGACAGAGGCGTCTTTAATGGTTTAGGAAATATTTATCCCGCCGATGCCAGCGTTGAAATATCGGCCGAGACGATCGAAGGTGTCAGTTGCTATTGGTTTGCACCCGGCGATCCTGATAAAAATAAAATAGTTATATATCTGCACGGTGGAATGTTCGTTTTAGGATCAATAGAGACATACAGAGCTATGATCAGTCATTTTGCTTCGGCCTTTTCTGCCAAAATCTTATTTATCGAATATGCCCTGGCGCCTGAGAAACCATTTCCCAACGGAATAAATGAAATTGCAAAAGTATACCGGCAGATCATTCGCAGATATCCCGATGCAAAGATCATTCTGATGGGAGATAGTGCCGGTGGTGCGCTTTCTGCCACTTTGATTAAAAAGGCTTCTGAAGAAAAAATGCAAATGCCATCCGGCGTAGTTTTGCTTTCACCCTGGGTATATCTCAAGTGCAATACTGGATCATACGAAACCAGGAAAAAACTGGACCCGATACTGACAAAGGATAAGTTAATGGAATATGCAGGTTATTATGTTGCTGATAATTGGACCGAGGCGGATTCAGGTCAGTTTACATTTACCGACTTTCCGCCTTTGCTTATTTTGGTAGGCACTAACGAAATACTTTTTGACGACTCAAAATTATTCTACGAAAAGATCAAACTGGTGCAACCCAATACACAAAAGAAAGAGTATGAAAACCAAGTCCATGGTTGGCCCTTGATAGACATTAAGTCCGATGCGGCCAAAGATGCCATGGCAAACATGGCAAAGTTTGTCGCCAGGACAGGCAGCTAATTGGAACTACGCAACCGACTGAGTGTTTCTTTCGCAACACCAAGATATGAAGCTATGAGATACTGGGGAAAGCGTTGGATAAATTCCGGGCGAGTGCTTATTAAGTTAAAATATCGTTGTTCAGCGGTGTCGTTAAGTGCGCTATGCAGTCTTTTATGATTAGCGTAAGCATGTCGTTCATCAAGTACTTTTATCATTTCCATCATAGCAGGTATATGGATCAAATGCTCATAATAGTCCGTTTTTTTAAGCACCAAAACGTCTGTGTTCTCCCAGGCATCGATGTAGTACCGGGAAGGCGTATCGGTCAGAAAGCTTTCACGGTCATCGGCCCACCAATTTTCAATGGCTAACTGAATAATATGCTCCATACCTTTGTCGTCCACAGTATACTGCCGCATGGCGCCCTTCACAATAAAGGCAGTAGATCTGCATATCTCCCCGTCTTGCAGAATGTATTGTCCTTTGCGTATTTTCTTAGGAGTGAACTTGCTTTGGATAAGTTCAATATCCTCACCGCTCAATGGTGTGGTAGAATGCCTTTCGATATAACTCAGGAGGGGTTGATACATTTGTTAAAATTAAAACAACAGCAAATTAAAAAATTAATTCAGGAATTTAAAATGCGCGCAAGTCAGCGAACCATGGTAGCATTACAATTGCAAGCGATCGCAGCAGCGGATATCCGAAGGCTTTTCAATAAACTATTTGGCACTTTTAAACAAAGCTGGCCGCTGGTTTAAAGAGTAGCTTTACTCAACAATCAAACAATAAGAATGGAAAAAATCAAGGAACAACTGCAACAGGCAGAAGACCGTGTAGCAATTCGCGAACTAGTGGATGCTTACGCCAACTGTGCCGACACGCGCGATGCACAAGGACAGATGTATCTTTTTACTGAAGACACAAATTTTGAAGTATACATGGATGCAAAATCGCCTACCCCAACGCAGATAGTCCAGGGACGGGCCAACTTGTTTCCGGTATTTGATAATCTGAATAGCTACCAGGCCACTATGCACTTCAACGGGCAGAGCACTATTAAATTTACCGGGGCCGGTAAGGCCAGCGGCCTTACTTACTGCCTGGCTCATCATCTTACCGTGAAAGACGGGAAGCAAAATTTTATGGTAGCGGCAATTCGCTATTACGACATCTTCGTCAAACGGGAGGATAGATGGCTCTTTGCGGAGCGAAAACTTTTGGTGAGCTGGATCGAACAGCGGTAACCGGATTCCTAAAACAATGCAGACCACCATCACTATTGCCGGTAAAAGCAAACATCCCTTGACGGTAAACCGACCAGGATACGGAACTATGCGCTTAACCGGAGATGGCATTTATGGCGAGCCGGCTGACAGACCTGGGGCATTGCAAATATTAAGGCGGGCAATAGAAGCGGGAGTTAATTTTTTAGATACCGCAGATTATTATGGTGAAGATGTAACCAACCGGCTGATTGTTGAAGCCTTATATCCTTATCCGCCGGATCTGGTGATCTGCACCAAGGTAGGGGTCACGCGTGACGCCGGCAAAAACGTTATTCCGTTCAATACTCCTGCGGACCTGCGGAGAGGTATCGAGAACAATCTTCGCACCTTAAAGCTTGATCAGATCCAATTGGTACATTTCCGCGTCTTTGGTAATGCAACACCGTTTGAGGAATCAATGCAGGCCATGTTTGATATGCAACGCGAAGGGAAAATTTTGCATGTAGGTGCGAGTAATGTTTCGCCTGAACAATTAAGAATAGCCGCAAGCATGGGTGATATTGCTACGGTGGAGAACATGTATGGCCATACTACCCGCACCACGCTGGTAGTTGGCGACCACACCAATCAGGGAGGTGAAGAAGTGCTTAAGATTTGCGAAGAGAAAGAAATACCTCTTATCCCCTATTATTCTGTATTTCAATCGATGCCCCAAAAAGATGAACGTCTTATTGCTATCGCACAAAAATATAACGCGACTGTAGCGCAAATAAGTATAGCATGGTTGTTGCATCGGTCTCAGTGGATATTGCCTATACCTGGCACCTCCAGCCTGGCGCATTTTGAGGAGAACCTTAAAGCAGCAGATATAGTCTTAACGGCTGAGGATATGCGGTTTTTAGAATGATCCTTTGAAATGATTCGCAACAAACAAAAATAAACTGAAAATGAGTGCAAAAAAAGTAATAGTGGCCGGTGCCACAGGTCAACTCGGAAACAAAATAGTGAAAGCCCTGGTAGAACAAGGAGCAGATGTCACTGCGATGGTAAGACCTACCAGTGACAGAAGCAAACTGGAGGCAATGGGGATCAGAAATTTCGTGATCGGGGATATGATGGATAAATCTTCCTTAAAAAATGCCCTTTCATCTGGTGGTTTCGATACCATCGTGGCCAGCGCGGCGGGTTATACGCGGCATACGAAGGGAGATAGACCTGATACAGATACCATAGGCTACCGCAATCTGGTAGATGCTACTAAAGATGCTGGTATCCCCAGGTTTGTGCTCATCTCTATTCTGGAAAGTGATAAAGCTATAAGTGTGCCTCACTTCCATAATAAATACCTAATCGAAAAATACCTTGCCGAAAAAAAGCAGCCATATATAGCTCTCCGGCCAGGAGCATTTTTCGATTGGTCGGATGATACCTTGGTAAAAAACCTGAAGAAAGGCGTATTCCCCATGTTTTTTGACGGTGTAGATTACGGGACTATTTACACACCTGACCTCGCCCGCTATGTGGCCATTGCGGCCACTACCGTACCGGATTCTGAATTAAACTCCCATGTAGATGTCGGTTGGAGTACCCCGGTAAACAGCCAAAGCATGGCTGCTGCGTTTTCAAAAGTGCTCAATAGACCGATCAAAGCAAAGCCCGTAATTCCGGCATTCGTATTCAAGATCGTGGCCCCGATAGCTGCAGCATTTAGCGAGAATATGAAAGATATGGTGGCCATGGTGAAATGGGTAAATACAGGTGAATACGTAAGCAGGAACCCGGAAAAACAAAAACAGCTTTTTGGTGATCTGCCGACTATCGAAGAAGCGGTACGAAGGTTTTGCAAGGACAAAGGTTTGATCTGATGGATTGGGTTCTATTCCGAGAACTTATTGCTTAGTCACCTTCACCACATTGCGCGTAGAACCGGTAGTGCAA
>JAOQAO010000161.1 GCA_025963485.1 Bacteroidota bacterium
GTTTCCCTGGCCGTCGACGAAGGGATATCTCAGGGACCAGTCCTGTGCCATACGGACCATGGAGTCATAGATCGCAGTATCACCATGCGGGTGGTACTTACCCATTACTTCACCCACGATACGGGCAGATTTCTTATAGGGTTTGCCGGGGGCCATGCCCAGCTCGTTCATACCGAAAAGTATCCGGCGGTGTACAGGTTTTAGTCCATCACGTGCATCCGGGATCGCCCGGCTCACGATGACCGACATAGAGTAATCTATGTAGGCCGTCTTCATCTCATCCTCTATATTGATCTGGATGATCCGGTTTTCGGAGTTCTGGTTATTATTCTCGTCGCTCATGTATTGCTAGGTCTGAATTTAGATTTGGTGAAAGCCGTCCGTTTTTGTTAAAATCTACCGCCTAAAACATATTTTCCGGCAAAAACGCATTTACAGCCATTTTAAGGCACAAATGTACGAAATAAACACCCCCCTTACCAAATCCTCAGAGGGCTACTTTTCCACATTTAAAGCTATTTATGAATGTCGGGGGAGCATGTGACGGAGAAAAGTAAGTTTTTTGCCATCTGGCCCGGTATTATGAAACTGTATTTGCTTATCGTCTATTTTTTCCACGACGAAGGCATAACGCTTCCCAACATAGATCGATGAGTGTAAAGGGCTATCCTACACAAAATCTCTTTATTTTCGGTTAAATCAATAGGTTTTTTTATATAGTCGCCCCCAGCGCCTGCCATTAGTAAGGTGTCATATTTTGCGCCAATTTCTATTTCCTTTTGGAAATATCCCATACTATCCCCAATGCAAAAAGGTGGTTTACTCCTTTGTGAAGATCTATAGATAAAAGGTTGTGGTACGGGCATTCCCACATATCCATCGATTACCCGTCCGGATATTCTTGTCTTTTTGCTCGTGTCTGTGAAAGAGGATGTTTTAACAATGCACTCCAGTCTTCCGGTCAAAATACTGTCTGAATACTTTAAAACCAACTTCTTCCTGTTGTCTTCGAGCGTATATGTACCACGCCAAAGGACGTATCACCAGGGTTCGTCACAAAGTGCCCGAAGGTGTCTTGATCAGAAAAAAGAAAGTATTCCTGAGACCAATAGTTGAACATCCGGCTGTATTCACCATGAAGATGCTGCCCCTCACAATTACCAGCAAGCGTCAGCATCGCCACGCATGCAGCGAAAAAGCGGTAAATAGATTTTAGGCAAGGGCTCATTATATCCTATTGATGTATGATTAGCTTTCCTCGATGGTATCGACTGTTCTCACAAATCTCCACCGTATACATCCCACTGGCCAAATGCAGTACCAAGGTCTCCTGAGTCTGATCCGACTCACCGCTATACACCACTTGGCCCAGCGCATCATATATATGTAGCTGCTTTATAGCGGATGGATAGGCTGACATGTCTATGGTGAAGGTGCCGGAGGAAGGTGAAGGATAGCATTTCATCAAATAATCATCGCGATATTCATGAATACCAGTGGTCAGGCAATTCTTTTCATAAAACCAATAACCGCCTGTCATCGCACTATCCGCATAATCGCATATATAGAACCACGGGTAGTCTGTTGGCGTCGTAAACAGGGGGTAGAAAATCTCAGCCTCCTGCCCCCAGGGGCCGCCATCATAGAGCCCTATCCTTTCAGCATAATTGAAATAGTGATAGCTAAAAAATGATTGAGGTGAGGTACCATATCTCCAAGATCTCATATGATAAAGCCGCAGGTCCTGGCCATGATTACTGAGCAAGGTAATAGAATCCACTACAGCCGGGAAGCGCCTCTCCGGCACGTAAAAAGCAGGTTGATATCTGGTCGTGTCATCATAAAACATTAAGGTATCTCCTACAAGCGCGTTAAAATTATAAGTAGGCCGGAAGGTATAATCGAGCAATATGTACACTATACCCAAGCTGTCGTAGGTATAGTATGTGAAATGCCCTGCAGCTCCCGATATCTTGCGGCAGAGCGTGTTATTTACGACAGTATCTTTTTCTACATGTAGTTCACAGCAGTACATAGGAGGTGGCGCTGGGCCGGTGATGCCCGGGCTTTCAGTGATATACTCCCACCTAGAAGACGGCAATGCCCAATCCTGCGCATCAACACTTATGACGAACATCAGCATCACTGTGCCCACGGCGAAAAAACGGTAAAGAGCTTTGAGGTAATGCTGCATACTATTCTATTATTACTTTTCCACGATGATATCGGCTGTTTTCACAAATTTCTACCGTATACATCCCACCAGCCAGATGCAGGTCCAGCGTCTCCTGAGACTGGCCGGATTCTCCGCTATACACTATCAGGCCGAGCGCATCATATACATGAAGCTGCTTCAGACCGAATGGATAGGCTGACATGTCTACTATGAAAGTGCCTGATGCCGGATTCGGAGAGCAAGTTAGGAAGTCGCTCTTTAAAACGGATCCTTGGATACCCACATGGGTGTCTGCGCAGGCAGAATCGGGAAAGAACCAATAATTGGGTAAAGTACTATCGCCATAGTTACATAGGTATATATTATCGCCGTCGACCAAAGGTCGGCCAGGATAGAACAGATTTCCATAGCTTCGCAAGAGACCGATCTTCTCCGCATATTCAAACCTCCATGAGTTTTGATAATGACCAATGGCTGTTACAGAAATTCTTTTGAGGGTGTCACTTTGAAATATTATATAGTTTATAGAGTCTATTACCCCGTTGCACTGCCAGTCGTCATGATAACTATTATGAGAGCCAGTGTCTATGGTAAACTGTATCGTATCTCCAACATGTGCTCCAAAATAAAATATCGGCCTGAATTCGCTGTTGACATAAAAGTAAGCCGTATCTCCGGAAGCATAAGTATAGAAATCGTGCGGGTAGGTGTTAAAATAATATCTGACACGATTGCAACTATGGCCGTTAAAGAAGAGTGTAGAATCTACCTGCAGATCGTCACTAAAATAATCATAACATGGTCCCATAAATCCACAACCGCTAGTCCTATACTGCCATCTCGACGACGGCAGCGCCCAGTCCTGCGCATCAGCGCTCATGACAAACGCCAGCATAACTATGCCTGCGGCGAAAAAACGATAAAGGGGTTTGAGATTAGGTAGTAGGTTTGTTTTCACTCAACTAAGGTACAAAAGACCGGCAAAAACAGGTCATAGTAAAGTCATTTTTGACCACTGCCCTTTGAGTTTTAGCAGTTTCCGTTTCCCACTTAAAAGTTAATTAAATAGCTATTGCGGCTTTAATAGCGTATCTTTGTAGTATGACAAATACAAAGATTACTGCACAGAGTCTGCTCAAGATAGGATACGAACCATACCGCAACGATGGAAAGATATGCTACAAGAAAGACAACAACATCTATTGGTTTGAGAATGGCGAGATCACCGGCCCGGGACTCACCGCATGGGTACTCGAGAAACTCAACCAGAAAATAGCCGCTTCCTAAGAAGCAACAATCCCCTTCTAAACCTTTTTCTCGCTCAGGCGTAGCTATGCCCGCCACTTTGCGACGCAAAAAGCACCGTCGCCGGTGCCTTCGTGTAGTTTATGTAAGCTTTAGTTACTGCTTGGTGGCTGTGAGGCTGCAGCTGCTGTATGTACTGCTAATCTGCGTTTGATAGTTCAGTGACAGGTTATTGCCATTGATATCTCCCTGACCACTGATTACTGCTATTACGCCGCCAGTGTCGGTCACCGTTTGGGAGACGATATCTACCTGGTAGTATCCGCCCCCACTGGTAGATGCAGTCGCTGTCACGTTAAATCCCTGATTACCCAGATTATTGAGCATAAAGGTGGTGGGAGTTGAGGAACTGGTGATGGTCATATTATACGTAGACAACCCGCCGCCGCCGCATGACCCGGCGGTAAGGTAGCTGCCGATATATGGTGCCGTGGTTGTGGTAGCCTTGCTACAGCCAGTCATAAATACAATAGAGCTCAGAAAAAGCGCGAAACATACGATAGCGAGGTGCTTAGACATTTTCATAATTGTTTGTTTGTGTGATGATTGTTTAATGGATGGCAAAAATAGAAGTCTTTTGGAAATGTGCAAGACCGGTTACCTGTGGAAATGGTAATCCTTGTAGTTTTGTACCTATGGTAATACAAGCAGCGCCTCGCTTATGGTCCGCAAGGACATGAACCAGGGTGAGGGATCCAAAAGACACGATTTGGCAATAGCTGTCCTTACTTCACATCCAGACAACCGACAGCGCCGGTCTGCGACATGATCTTGGGATTGTCCGACTCATGCAGCGGGAGGCCTGTGGGATAGACAGCTTCTACTTTGTCTGCCCAGCATTTGCATATCCTGCGTGCCCTCGTAGGATCATCTGAGGTGCGCTCGCTGATGCCCTTGCTCACTACGCAGGAGTCTATGAATGCGGTCTTGCCCGGCCATTTGCTGGTGCCTGTGGGAGTGGCTGGTGTGCCGGCTATGGCAGCCAAATAAATGACAGTACATATAAGGGTCAGAAGTATAGGGGTTTTCAATTTTACATAGTTTTTTATGATGAAGTCAATAAGTTATTTAGCCCTGAGGCCGCGGGCAGATTCTGCCATTGCCTCTATTTCTTTTTGAGTGAAGCTCTTGCCATCCACCCATTTGTCGTGAAGGTAATATTTCTCTCCATGAGCTTCCACAGCTATCTCAAAGTGGTACTCCAGTTTGTTCCGGTTCTTTACGGCATAGAGTAGCATATCCGGCTTGTCTACCACAAATTTTTCGAGTTTAAAGATGATATTCTCCACAGCTTCCTTTTTGCGCTCGGCAATGGTGGCCGGAGGGTCGCCATAGGACATGTCTATCACCACGCCATAAGCTGAGTCCGCTCCCCAGATCACGATGCCATTGTCATAATCAATGGTACTGCCCTTGGGCGCCTTGAGGAGGACGGCCAAGGGAGGATTGGAAGTGCTGAGGTCCAGGTCTGCCCATTCTATCGTTTTGGGTTTGGCAGGAGCAGTCTTCGCAGCTGTCGCTGTGGTCATTGTTGTCTTAGTTGTTGTGGCAGTAACCGGTTTAGCCGTGGTAGCCGGAGAAGTGGTAGTAGTGACAACTGACTTTGTGGTAGTGGTGGTGACCTGGGGTTTAGCAGTAGGTGCCGGGACTGGTTTAGTCGTGGTGGTAGTAGTAGTCTTAGCTTGCGCAAAGGATGCTACAGACAGCAACACCAGGCATGCGGTGATCAGTATTTTCATGTAGTGGGTTGGTTTTATACAAATATACCAGCTTATCGCAAATGAAAAACAGGCTATAGCGATATTTGCACCCACAGGTGAGAACACCGTCTTCTTTTATATTCGTCCTATATTTACAGCCCGATCATGCCATCTGTCACCCTCGTCATACCTACACTGGATAGCAGCGCTTTCATACAGCAGACTGTTCGTCACTACCACTCCCTGCTCGCGGAGGTGGATGAGATAGCCTCTGTCATCATCATAGATGACCACAGCACGGACGATACCTATGACCTGCTGCTACGCGAGCGGGATGCGCTGCAGTCTTCTATACAGATCGTACAGCTCCGCGAGAATTGCGGCCAGCTCATCTCCTACCAGGCGGGCAATAGCCTCGCTACGACCGACCTGATCATACACTGCGATGACGATGTATTGCTAACCCGAGAGGACCTACTGGCCTATATGGACGCCTATGAACGCTCCGGCAATATCCTGCTATACGGCCTGATAGCAGGCAAGAACAATCATCGAAAGGGTCGCAGCACTTTCCTCTGGCTGGTCAAGACTTTCGTGTTTTACCGGCTACGGGATAAGGAATTTTCCAGCCTGTGCATATATGATAGAACGGTGATAGAGCACGTCTTTCGCCGTGCCTGGGGTTTCCGTGGCAATCTGTTTACGCCATGGATATTCCACCCGCATGAGTTGGGACATGTAGAGCTGAACGGTGGCTCTCAGGTGCTGCCGCATCCGAGCCGCTATAGCCTGCGGGGATATGTGCATCACCAGAAGTTCCTCCTGCTGATGCTGACACGGCTGCTATCGCTGGGCCTGCTGGTGGCTATCGGAGTATGCCTGATATCCGGTGCGCTTCGCACAAATGCACTGACTGTGTCTATAGCCGCTGTGGTTTTTACTATCTTTTTGGTGAGCGCCTTCCTGCTGAAGGTCAAGTCGGGATTGGAATTTGAGATTGGGCGGAGGTCATAGGAGCCCTGTCACCTAAACACAAAGGTTTTTTCGGCCCATTTGAGTCGCCTGCCATCCTTCATCACGATCACATCGGTAAATGACAGGATGTCTCCTGCACGGCCACGGGTGATCTTGTGGTATAGTTCGTAATTATATGAAATGGCACTGCCGGGATAGTGGTGGGCTATTCCCAGTTTTCCTGCATAAAAACATGCCTTATAGTCTACGATAAAATATCCCGCAGGCAGATGAAAGGCACTATCGATGGTGGTACGTCCCATTTGGAGACTGGTGACGGTATCGGCTTTTGCTTGTGCTATAGCATTTGTATAAATAAAACAAACACAAATAGTTAAAAGCGTGTATCTCATGTAAACTGAAAGATTGATCCCTACTGTATAATGCAGGTAGCTGTCAAAAGTAACATGGGGAATTATTGCCCATTGGCACGAGGTTGGCATTATAAACTATAAAACAACTCGCCATGAAATCCATAAAAGCCAAACTACTGATACCTGTGTTAATGATATTCACCACCATGTCTATCTCCGCTCAGATCAACTCAGGTCAGGGCTATATGCACGGCACCTATCAGAAAGGTGACACCGGCAGTAAATATGAATATGATGCCGACAAAGCTAAGAAGGCTGATGGGGCAGATACTATATTACTAAAAAGAAAGGCAACACCTGCCAGTGAGGCCAAAGCTGTGGCCAAAGCCGATGCAAGAGCGAAAGGCCAGGTTCAGGCTGCCGGAGATCAAAAAGATAAAGATACAGTAGCAGAGGCGCCAGTGGACAAAACATCTACCACTGTCAGTAGCGATACTTCTACGGCCGCTACTACGAACACAGCGGCTACAAATGATTGTGACTGCAAAAGCAGTAACCTCATGTATGGCGGGCTGGGATTTATAATAGGCACAGCTTTGGGCCTGCTGGTGATGGGTCTGATGAAGCGCAAACGTGAAGAAAATGAAAATCCTAAAAGGACCGTGTAACAAACAGGCGACATACACGTCTAATAAGATATGATGAGCCGCAGGAAGGCGCTTTCTCTAATGGCTGAGAGCTTCGAACAGTAGTAATACTATCCGGGGCCGCGCTCCCGCTGACCATCTGCTTTTGCCCACTGATCTTTTAGTCAAACCTATCGGAAATATGTGGGCAAATATCGCCTCAATGGAGAGACCAACATCTCTCTTCTACATAAAATGTCTCAGTTTAAAATGCCTGTTACTTCCAAGTAGCCGGCATTTTTGTGTGGGTGAAATCAATGGCTTGCTTATGTAATCCTGAGCTGCATGAGCTCTGTAGTGTTTAGAACTCGCTTATACTTCCTGGCTTTTAATCCCTTATATAATTCTTTATCTCCTGTCCAAAGAAACCCTTTAACATGCTTTGCCAAAGCAATGAAATCAATATCATCAGGATCTATCCCTTTTACCAATTCCTCCGATTGAAGCCATATTTTCTCCGATATCAGCTCTTCGTTTATAAAATGAATTTTAGAGAGTACTTTAAAATTAGATTCTCTTAATTGCTCTTCACTGAGCTTTGAGATTTTTTTTAATTTCTCCCAATGCCTTTCAATCTCGTACCTCATGTAGGTACAACTGTAATATTGAAATGCATTATCGGAATTGAAAATTAGGTCTCCTATCGTACCTTGTGTATTCAGCAAGGCGCTAAAAATAATATTAGTATCGACGACGATCTTTTCACTTTATCAACTTGCCGCGATTTTTATCCCACCATCCCTTTTTGACCTCATTCGCTAGTTTGTCGACATCGGATTGCTTTGCCTTGGACTTTTGAGTAGCTTCTTTATAGCTCAAATAGTCTACAAGCCTTTGAACTCCCTCCATATCGACATATGCAGGCAGTCTTATGATCACTTCGTTATTTGTTCTCTCTATGAGCATGTCTTGAAAATTGACACCTAAAGATAATCGAAAATCCTTTAATTTAAAACGAAAAATCAATTCAACCTCACCCTTTTCATATCCAACAGATTGAGGCCATTTGAGCTGAGGCCTTTCACCCGTTTTTGCGTGAAGCGCAATACCTCATCATAATATAATGGTACTACCGGCGCCTCATTGATAATGATATGTTCCAGTTGATGATAGAGGGCATAGCGGGCGCTATCATTATTCTCCTGCAAGGACTGCTTATATATATGGTCATATGTGGCATTGTGAAAATGGGTGTAGTTGGGCGGTGCGGTATTGCCACTATAGAAAACGGTGAAGTAGCTCTCTGCATCCGGATAGTCAGCTATCCATGATCCGCGAAAGAAGCTAACCTTGCCCTGGCTCATCCATTCGCGCAGGATCGCGGGTTCGGTTACTTCTACTTTGAGCCTGATGCCTACCTTTTCGAGTTGCTTGCTGAGCATGAGCGCCATCTCGCGATAGGTGTCATTGGTATAGAGCGACACTTCTACCGGTCTGGTGCCATAGCCTGCGTCTTTGAGCAGTTGTCGCGCTTTGTCGGGATCATAGTTATAACCCGTGATGGCTGCATCGAAGCTCGGCAGTCCGGGCGGTGTGAATCCATTCTCTGCCGGTTTGCCTATGCCATTTCGCAGGTAGTGTATCAGTTCATTCCTGTCAAAGCCGCAATTGATCGCCTGACGTACCCGCTTATCATGAATGGCACTGGTGCTATCTGCCGCCATCAGGAATCCAAGGTATTCTGTATTGAGATAAGGTGTTTTGCTCAGGTTAAATTTGCCTGCAAGGCCGTTGCGCAGCTGACCATTCTCATCCAGCACTTCATCCTGAAAGCTGGCATCGATACCGGATATGAAGTCGAGCTTGCCTTGCTTGAAGGCTACGAATTCAGTCTTTTTGCTATTCATGAATGATATCCTGACCCCTTTGATATGCGGGAGCTGTTCACCATTTTCTTTTTCAAAATACCGCTCATTCCTGGATAAGATCATGGCTGATCCTTCGCGCCAGACCTTGAGATAAAAAGGGCCGGTACCAACAGGATGCGAGCGGAAATCCGGGCCATACATCTCTACCGCTTCATGCGCTATGACCGAGCAGTACTGCATGGTCAGGATACCCAGCATGGGACGGAATGGCCGTACAAGGTGCAGTACAAAGGTCGAATCATCCGGCGCTTCAAAGGGACGCTTCTCCTCTACCCTATCGTGAAATACCCATGCTCCCGGTGATGCTGTCCTTGGGTCTTTGAGCCGGGCCAGGGAATAAAGCACATCGGATGCGGTGACATGCCTGTCATTACCATCAAAGCATTTGTCTTTATGGAAATATACATCGCTACGGAGGTGAAAAGTATATATCAGTCCATCTGCAGAGATATCCCATCTGTAGGCGATGGCTGGCTGGACACGCAGGCTGTCGTCGAGCTGTACGAGGCCGTTATACAGTTGATTGACGGCCCAGATGCCAGACTGGTCACGGGCAAAAGCCGGGTCGAGCGATGAGATACCTGCCGACTGGTTGTAATGAAAAACCTGCCGGTCAAATACCTGTGGATCGCTGCTGCATGAATGCAAAAAAAGGGAGCACAACAAGACGATCAGAAAACCCGGAAACCGGAAAACACCTGGACCTGCATGATCGGCAGGCAGGTTCATAATTCTCCGATGTGATATTCTGTCCTTCATCTCCCGTCTAAAGTCTGAAATCTATCGCA
>JAOQAO010000175.1 GCA_025963485.1 Bacteroidota bacterium
TCTATGATGGACTGTACTGTTTCATCATTGGCCAGGCGCTCATCCATTTCGAATATAGTTTTATGTTCATCAAAATTGATAAGAAGCCCTTTCTGCAGGCTCACTAATGCTTCATTCTTATTGCCAATCTGATTATAGAAAACAAATTTGATGTAGTAGATATCCGCGGGATTTTCAAATTTCTCTCCAGCCATAGTGAGCGTGTCAAAACAAGAACGGAAATTCTCCATACCGTAGTAGGCTGTTGCAAGATTGATATAGTGCTGCTTGATGGTCGGATTGAGCGTCAGCACGCGCTCAAATACCAGCACGGCACTTTCGATCTCGTCATTCATGATACAGGAGTCACCCAGCGCATTCAGGTAGTCTACATTCTCAGGGCTGATCTTTGCAGCACGCTCAAATGCCTCTGCCGCTTTGGTAAAATTGCCTTCTGCCCTGTATGTCTCACCTATCAAAAAGAACGCCTCGTCATAATTAGGATCGACGGCCAGCGCCTTGCGGAAATATCCGCGCGCCTTGTGGTAATCCTTAAGCTGGGAATAGGACTCGGCTACTTTACAAAGTGTTTCTTTGTTGGGTTTGCCGGCCTTGATGGTATCATGGTATGCTTCGAGCGCCTTGTGGAAATCCTTCATGTCAAAGTAGACATCACCCATCATCTCGTATGCGAGATCATATGTATCATCTATCGCTACGGCAAATTCCAATGCCTCAATAGCGTCCTCGTACATTTTCAGTCCGGCATATGCATGGCCGAGATTGAACCAGGCGAGATGGTTGTATGGATACTGATCTACGATGAGCTTATGAAATACCCGGCTGTCCTCATACTGCTCCGTGAGCTCTGTGCAGAACCAAAGCCTGTTGAGCGCCTCTTCATTATCAGGATTGTTTTTGAGGCAGTCTTTGAGTGATTCCATCACCTCTACATAGAGGCCCATATCCTCGTATATGTCTGCCTGCTCCAGAAACAAGTCGCAGATATCATCCGGCTCATCGGCGAGCATCAGGGCGAGTGAGATCACATCCAGCGCTTCGTCATGTTTCCCCTGAGAGAGGAATATGTCAGAACGCAACAGGTATATCGGTATTTCGGTCTTGTCGAGGTTTTCGGCGCTTTCGAGCGCTTCGAGGGCGTCTTCATATTTATTCTGCTCGGCGAGGAGCTCAGCTTTTTTGATCCAGAGGTCGCATGAGTAGTGGTATTGATCCAGCGCATTTTCCACCACGCCGGTGGCGCGTTTAAATTCCCTATTGTCTATATAGAACTCAATGATACGTATGTACATCTCCTCATCGAGAAATATGGTCTGCTGAGAGTTCTCAGCATCTTCATATTTCTTGATCACATCCATCAACTCACCGAAAGTGGGGTCGTTCATTTCATTTTCCGACATAGGATATATTTTAAGGTTAAAAAATACTTGTATCTAAAGAACAAAAAAGGACAAATAACTCACAATAGCTCCTGAATTATTAACGTATTATTTCACTGTAGGTTGCTCTTTCTTATTTCTTTCGAAATATACCTGAAAACCTACATTCAAAACCATGCCATGGTCCACGTACGCTGTACCTGCATTTCCGAGCAAATTGCCGTTTTTATACAGGTTAGTTTGGTGCCACATGCCATTGTAATAGGCACCTATCTCCAGCGCTATTCCTTTGGCCACCATTACCGATACGCCCGGTCCTATCTGCCAGTTGATCACAGCATATCTTTGTATAGGTTGTGTTTTATCTTTCGAGAAACGGTCCCACTCAGCTGCGGGCGTGACCGGAGCAGCATGGAAGTAGATAAAGGCCTTCTCGCCGATTTTCAAATAATAACGGACAAAAGGGCCTGCACCTATCGTAAACTGGCTCCTGTAGAAGGATGGGCTCGTAGCTATCTGTCCCGTTTGCTGACCATATTTGAGAAGAGGAGAGATACCCAGAACAAAATTTTTAGCTACAAAACCACCTAGCAGTGGGGTAAAGCTGAAATTGATCATGCTGCCATTATTAGCACGATCAGTGCTGAATTGGAAACCAAGATTACCACCCGCCATTATAGTGCCTTTAGGTATCTGGGCGTGGAGCGTCTGTAGCGAGGCTATAAAGAACAAGGCAGGCAACAGTTTTCTCCAAATCATAAACCTAAGGTATATTAAAAAGGCATTCACCGTAATGCACTATTCACACTATTTAAGAAATAGTGGACAGCAGAGCCGACAAAGTGACGGTGCTATGACAAAACGACGGGAGTAATTCTTCTTACCTTATTCCTTCTTTTCCAATATAATTTCATTCTTCTTAGCAGTACTGGCCTTCGCTGCGTCTGAAGTTGTCACTGTGTTTTCTGCTGCTGGCGCGGCCTGCGGTGCAGGAGTAGTGAATGAGTGAGGCTTCGTTGTTACGGTGATCTCAAAGATATTCTTGTCGTACCGGGCATTGTCCAGATCGACATGATCTTCCCGCACGGGCAGTAGTATAGTGATAGGTTCATGGCCCTCAGGTGTAGCATAGCTTACTTTCATGGCAAAACCGCTGATATCTGTGGCAGTGAAGGTGCGGTCTGTTTTGGAAAGGATGACCACTTTGCCTTCGCCGGCTACTGTGTTTCCTGATTCCTGACTGGCCATCAGGCCTATCTCGGGAGTATAGTTTGGCAGAGAGAGGGCACCTTTCAATTTAATATCCACCTTGTCGATCACTTCATTGCTGCCTACATAGCTTATCGTGGCAAAATTTTCTGGTTTTTCCTCAGTAGCTGATTGTTTAGACAGGTATCCAAAGAAGCGCTTATTGGATGTGTTGAATATTTGCGCCATCAGCTGGCTGTAGGTATAGCTCATGAGCTTTTCTCCTGTCTGCATCGAGTACTGTGTATAGGTATCTTCCTGGTCGCTCGCCCTGGCCTCTGTATGTATTACCAGCACCTTGTATGTGTATTCGATATCGGTCCCCTTCATTTCTTTGGTCCAGTTGATCTTGCTATTGCCGATGCCGTTTACACTTATGGTGAAATGATTTTCGGACGCTGCAGAGTCTACATATGATGTTTCAGACCTGATGACCTTGAGCAACAATTTTTTCACATCCTCTTTGTCTGTGAACTCTACCACATCGTAGGAGGTGTTGTTTTTCTGGATGATCTTTTTGCCAGATGCATCACTATATACCTTGACAGAAGAAATAGCGGAGTCGGAAAATTCTTCTTTGCCGTTTATAGCGATGCCGCCCTTGCCCTGATTATTGCAGGCATGCAGGAAAAATGTAAAAACGAAGAGATAAATAAGAGAGGTGTATTTCTGGTTTTTCATTACTATAGCTTTAGCATTAGATATTATTTATTTTGTTAGTTCATCGGAATAGTATGAATATCTCCATTCAAGATGTTTGCCATAACCATCAAGATATGGGAAAACGGTCGAACTATTAACACCTAGAATGTGAAGTTGTTTTCGAATAGCTGCAAACTGACTGTGCGGTATTAGTATTTTGGAAAGTTTATGTGCAAAATCCTTATGTGTTTCAAATCTAATTATTTGATTATTCGCATTGATTTTATGTACCGTAAATACTCCCGCTTGTGCTGAAATTCTTCTAGTAACAACCGATGGCCGAAAGATTTTTGTAATTTTATTTGATAGTGGGTCAATAGTTTCGGTATCGGTTCTGAAGTCTTCTTTTAAAGCGCTTAAAACCCACACTACACCATTTTCGAAATTTCCAGACGAATCTTTTTGAGGCGGGCTTTTAACGGTAAACCAAAGCGCGACCAGAGCACTATAAGTCCAATCCAGTAATCTAGTTGGAAGTCCGTGATGTTGAGCTAAGGCTAGTAAATCCCAATTTAAGTTGGATTCAAGTTTAAATTCAGCTAATGGAGGAATACCTCTTTTGAATTCTGTAAGCATAAGCTTTTCTATATTCATGGTATCACTGCCTTTTAGCGTTAGCCTAGCGATCTTGGGCAACAAAGGTCTGTCAATATCTTGCCCCCTAAATAACAAATCAGCTTTGTTACCATTCTTTTCATTTCTTACTTTTAGCTCTAAAATAAAGGAAATGTACTTGTTTATTTCAGAGATCGTTTGCTCAGTATATGATGGCATAGGCGTACTTGGGCTTAGAATTCATGCGTTTTATAGGCTTTCAATGTATTCAGTAGTAAGGAAACCACAGTCATTGGGCCCACGCCTCCCGGTACTGGTGTGATAGCAGATGCTTTCTTTGATACTTCGGCGAAGTTGACATCGCCTTTGAGGCGCCATCCTGCTTTGGCGGTCGGATCGTCTACCCGCGAAGTACCAACGTCGATTATCACTACACCTTCCTTCACCATATCGCCGGTCAGGAATTCAGCCTTGCCCAATGCTGCGATGATGATGTCTGCTTGTAACGTTATTTCCTTCAGGTTTGTTGTGCGCGAGTGGCAGACAGTGACTGTGGCGTTGCCGGTTTTAGCAGTGCCATTCAGCAAAATACTGATCGGCCTGCCGACTATATTGCTGCGGCCTATTACGACGCAGTGCTTCCCTGAAGTTTCGATATTATAGCGCTCGAGGATTTTAGTGATGCCCAGCGGCGTGGCTGATACAAATGACGAAAGTCCCAATGTCGTCTTGCCGACATTCACAGGATGGAAACCATCTACATCTTTATCAGGGTTGACGGCCATGAGCACTTTGTCTGCGTCGATGTGCTTAGGCAAAGGCAACTGTACGATAAAGCCATCTATGTCTTTATTCTCGTTTAGTTTTTTGACCTCTTCCAGCAGGAACTCCTCTGTGATAGTCGTATCTGTGAAATGAAGCAGGGTCGATTTAAAACCAACCTGTTCGCAAGCCTTGACCTTGTGTCCTACATAGGTCAGGCTGCCTCCATCGTTACCTACGAGTATCGCAGCGAGATGCGGTGCGCGCCTGCCTCCGGCAGTGAGGGTTTTTACTTCTTCGGCTATTTCGTTTTTGATCTCGTCGGCTAGTTTTTTGCCGTCGAGGAGTTTATATGATTGCGCAGTGGTTTCTGACATCGGGTATATAACGTTGTTTTTGAAAAAAGTAACATTCGGCTGTCTAAATCCCTAAAGGGTTTTAATACATTGCTATCGCCTGTAGGGTCCTCACCCATCTGCCCGCTGGTTCTTCCCTCTCCAAAGGAGAGGGAAGAACCAGCGGGCTCGAACGTGCCTTTATAATCCAATATATTTATTAAAACGGCAGGTCGTCCTCAGAGACATATCTTTCCTGAGAGCCGGAACCTTCACTTTGAGTACTTGGCCTTTCCTGGCTGCCGCTATTATTGTTCGAATTGTTGCTATTCCTGCTCGGCTGGCTGCTTCCGCCGCCGCTTCCACCTTCTACTTTCCATGCTTTGACATCTGTGTACCATTTGCCATTGTACTCGCGGCTGCTGATGTCAAAAGACACCTTGATCTCGGATTCCAAAGGGGTAGCCTTGACAGTGCCGATCAGATCGCCCCAGGCGGTGATGCACACTTTCTTAGGGTATTTGTCAGCTGCTGTCTCGATGACAAAGTCACACTTTGACCATTTACCATTTTTGCCTTCGCCTCCTACTTCCTCGAGGACTTGTATTAGTCTGCCTGTTAATTCCATGATGGATATTTTATTGGTTGTTTAATTTTAATCATTCAACTTCAGCACCGCGATAAACGCCTCCTGCGGCACCTCTACTTTACCAAACTGGCGCATCTTCTTCTTGCCTTTCTTTTGCTTCTCAAGGAGTTTACGCTTACGGCTGATATCACCTCCGTAACATTTCGCTGTTACGTCCTTGCGCATGGCAGAGATACTTTCGCGGGCGATGATCTTGGCACCGATAGCGGCTTGTATAGGTATCATGAACATCTGGCGCGGGATCAGGTCTTTCAGCTTCTCACACATACGACGACCGAAATCCTCTGCCTTACTGCGGTGTATCATGGCTGAGAAGGCATCGACCTTTTCTGCGTTGAGCAGGATATCCATCTTGACTAGGTCGCCCGGACGGTAGCCGATCTGATGATAGTCAAATGAGGCATATCCGCGGGAGATAGATTTCAGTTTGTCATAAAAGTCAAACACGATCTCCGCCATTGGCATTTCGAAAACCAGCTCTACGCGCTCCTCGGTCAGGTATTCCTGATTGAGCAGAATGCCGCGCTTGTCCATGCAGAGGCCTATGATACTGCCTATGTATTCCGGTTTGGTGATGACCTCGGCCCTGATATATGGCTCCTCGAGGCGCTCTATACGCTGCGGCTCGGGCATGTCTGCGGGATTGTTGATAGTGATCTGTTCGCCGTCGGTGAGGTAGGCAGAGTAAGACACTTGCGGTACCGTGGTGATGATCGTCATGTCAAACTCACGCTCCAGACGCTCCGTCACTATCTCCAGGTGCAGCAGGCCGAGGAATCCGCAACGGAAACCAAAACCCAGCGCTACTGATGACTCCGGCTCAAATACGAGCGAGGCATCGTTGAGCTGCAGCTTCTCTATCGAGTCACGCAGATCCTCATAATCGTCATTATCCATCGGATAGATACCGGCAAATACCATCGGCTTCACATCTTCGAAACCATGTATGCCCTCCAGGCATGGATTGGCGAAAGATGTGATCGTATCACCCACTTTGATCTCCTTGGCATTCTTGATACCGGTGATGATGTAACCCACATCGCCTGCTTTCATCTCATTGCGCGGCTCCATATCGAGCCTCAGTACGCCCACCTCGTCGGCATTATAACTGCCACCTACGTTGAAGAAGCGCACCTTCTCATTCTTTGTCAGAGTGCCCTCGAAAATACGATAGTAAGCGATGACCCCTCTGAATGAATTGAACACAGAATCAAATATCAGCGCCTTGAGTGGAGCTTTTGTATCTCCCTTGGGTGCTGGTATACGATCGAGGATCGCATCAAATATGAGATCGACCCCTTCGCCAGTCCTGCCGCTCGCGCGGATGATATCCTCGCGCTTGCAGTCCAGCATACTCATCACGTCATCTTCGACCGCCTCCGGGTTTGCACCGGGCATGTCTATTTTATTGATGACAGGTATGATGGTCATACCTTGTTCTAATGCGAGATAAAGATTAGAGATGGTCTGTGCCTGTATACCTTGCGAAGCATCTACCAGCAGCAGCGCTCCCTCACAGGCTGCGAGCGAACGCGACACCTCATAGGAGAAATCCACGTGCCCCGGAGTATCTATCAGGTTGAGGACATACTTCTGTCCATTGCGGATGAAGTCCATCTGTATAGCGTGGCTCTTGATGGTGATGCCGCGCTCACGCTCCAGGTCCATATTGTCGAGGACAGTATCCATCATCTCCCGTTGGGAGATGGTTTTTGTCATTTCTATCAATCTATCTGCCAGTGTGCTCTTGCCGTGGTCAATATGCGCTATGATGCAGAAGTTCCTAATGTTTTCCATAAGGCGCGAAAATAGGTCTATTTGAGCAAAAAAGCTAACTGAAATATCCCTCAAAAAAAGGTCTGGCAAATCACCTAAGAACCTTACTTTTGGCCCCTGAATGAATCTTTACCCACTTATCAAGCCATTGCTCTTTCAGCTGGATGCTGAGACGGCCCACCATCTCACTATTTCCGCCCTTGGCAACCCGCTTTTGAGGGCATTTGCCGGAGGCTCAGATGTGAAGCATCCTTCGCTGCACCGCCAGCTATTCGGCCTAGACTTCCCCAATCCTGTGGGATTGGCCGCAGGCCTGGACAAGAATGGCGAAGTGATCGATGGCTTTGCCCAAATGGGATTCGGCTCTATAGAGATCGGTACGATCACGCCCAAGCCCCAGGACGGCAATCCCAAACCCCGCTTATTCCGACTCAAACCCGACCACGCGATCATCAATAGGATGGGATTTAATAATGTAGGCGCTATGCAAGCGGCCAAAAACCTTGCCGCCCGAAAAAGTAATATCATCGTAGGAGGCAATATCGGCAAGAACAAGGCTACGCCTAATGAAGAGGCAGTCAATGACTATAGAGCGTGCTTTCAGTTACTTCATGACTACGTCGACTACTTTGTGGTCAATGTGAGCTCTCCCAATACACCCGGTCTGCGTCAGCTACAGGACAAGGAATCCCTTGCGCTGATCCTCTATACGCTGCAGGACCTCAATCAGGGAAGGCCCAAACCCAAGCCTATACTGCTAAAGATAGCTCCGGACCTGACCGATGAACAACTCGATGACATTATCTCCATCGTATCCGATACCAAAATAGACGGCGTGATAGCTACTAATACGACCATCTCCCGCGAAAAACTCCCACACTTCCTGCCATCCGAGATAGAGAGTTTCGGTGCAGGCGGGCTAAGCGGGAAACCGCTGACCACCAGATCGACGGAAGTAATCAGCTACCTGCATCGTAATTCAAAAGGTAGTTTCCCCATCATCGGGGTAGGGGGTATTATGACCGCGCAGGATGCGATAGATAAATTTAACGCAGGCGCGGCATTGGTTCAGCTTTACTCAGGCTTCATTTATTCCGGTCCTAAATTGATAGAGGATATTAATAGAAAGCTAATATCTAATTAAAGCCTTCCCCTTCGGGGAAGGTTGGATGGGGCCTAGCTCGCCTGAAAGATATACCGGATTATATTCGCACCCATTTTAAGCGCTTTTTCACGCACTTCCTGAGGGTCTTTGTGGACGTCTATGTCCTCCCAGCCATCACCGAGGTCGCACTCATAGGTATATAGTACTACCAGCCTGCCTTCATAGAATAGCCCGAAAGCCTGAGGCGCTTTGCCATCATGCTCGTGGACTTTAGGTAGTCCCTTCGGGAAGTCGTACTTCTGATGGAAGATAGGATGCGAGAAAGGAAGCTCCACGAGCTTCTGGCCGGGAAACAGCTTCTCCAGCTGTGGACGGATGAACTTGTCCATGCCGTAGTTGTCATCAGCATGCAGGAAGCCGCCGCCTATGAGGTAGTTGCGCAGGTTTTCGCGCTCCTGATCGTTGAATACCACATTGCCGTGGCCGGTCATATGCACGAAGGGATAGTTGAATAGTTCTGCACTGCCCACCTCCACTGTCGGTGGGTCCGGTTCGAGATTAGTACCGAGGTTTTCATTGCAGTATTTCACCAGGTTAGGCAGGGATGTGGGATTGGCATACCAGTCACCACCACCGTTATATTTGAGCAGTGCGATCTTTAGCGGCTTCTCCTGTACAGGCCTGAACGAGCAGAGGACTATCAAAACACAAGCAAGGGACAATAACCTTTTCATATATCGAAGTTAATAAGCAAAAATGATAAGAACTGTTATTTTATTTCCACCTTTTCTCCTTCTTCCAATTTGTGCGGGTCCAGGCCTACCTTAGGGCCCAGCCATGGGAGGTAGTTGATGACCTGCGACGGCATATCTTTATCATCCATCATCTCGTCTATCGCGCTATTTATCTTTTTGGTTGTTTTCGCATCTGGTTTCTTGCTTCCAGACAGGGCCAGTGCCTGCAGGATATCCAGTACCGCTCTCTCATGCCTGTATGTCTCATCGCGCAGCAGGTCCTTGTATGACTTCTTTATTTGTTTGATACGCTTCTCCACAGTGCTGTTGTCGCCCGACTCATACTGCATGATCACCTCTGCGGTTTCTATATTAAACTTGAAGCTTTTGTCGGCCTGCTTGTAGTGGTCATTGACATAAAGCTTGATAATGCTACGGACCGCATCGGTATATTTTTTCATCAGGAAGTACAGGACAGCGCGATTGAGATGTACGAATTGCTCGTAGTAACTGTTGGAACTTTTGCGGGTGATATGCTCGAATTCATCGATCACGGCCAATGCCCTGTTATTATCCGTATTGAGATATGCGATCAGCAGGGTATTGTAATAGAAGAAAAGGTACTTGTCGTAAAGCATCTTGTTGAACTGCGCCATCTCATTGCCGAGCAGCTTTGCATATTGGAGCGCTCCCTCATATTTTTTCTGCATGAGGTAGGAGTTGACTATATAGACCAGCATCTGCAGGTGCACATCATGTGTTTCCTTTTCAAACCATCCTTTCTCCGTGAAGTCCGCGTAGGTTTTTAAAAGAAAAGTTTCGAGCTCCCTGAATCTGCGCTTCTGCACCATAGCCTGACTGATGGCACGGTATATCTTGATCTGGAAGCCCCTGTTTTCGCCAATACTTTTATCCTTGGCAAAATCCCTGACGGTTTTATCTACCAGCTTAAGCAGGTTTTCATTTCCCTTTTGAAAGTTTTGCGTGACCTTGATACGATAGTTAAGCACGGCGAGTACCTGATCCATCTGGCGCATGCGATTAAGTTGAAGGGCATTCTCGGATTGTTTTGCTACGTATTCTTCAGGGTTGATAGAGATGATCTCATTGGATAGTTTCACGATATCTGCATATATCAGGTCCAGCAGTTCCAGATTTTTCGTCTGCAGTGCCCTTTTTTCCGCCTGGCGGATGAAGTAGTAGGCCAGTTCATATTTGCCCTTTTGATACAGGATATTGTACACACACATGAAGCGATGCAGTTCATTGACGTCATGCTTGTCAAAATGGAGCATGGTCAATGCATCACAGAGATCATTCTGGAGCCTGTTTTTCAGGCGGTAGAAAGTATTTTTGTCTCCTGATTTACTGTACAATTTTTCGAATATATGCTGGTCATCAGAATCCGTGGTTTCTTTGCGCACGAGGTCAAATAGTCGGGTTCCCAATCCCTCCGCCCCGGTGGCATATCGCTGGGTATAAAGCTTATAAAACCTTATTTCCTCTTTGTTCAATGACTGGACCAAACTATGCAGGGTATCCATCTGGCTATTTTTGAATACGTAAGATGAAAATAAAATACTTTACAACCAAATAAATCTATTTGCTATCTATGTAAGAAATAACCCCGTCCATGCGCAAACTATACCTTTTGATCATCGTTGCATTTCTGTCAATGCAGGCAGGAGCCCAGTCATTTCTTCATTTTACCCAAACATCTTTTAATCTCGGGACGCTTACCGATACCAATCAACTCTATAGCCTTCCTCCTGACACTCTATATAATACGAGTAGTCAGACCATTACTGATACGGTATATCTTGGCGCCAATGTCAATAGTGATACCCTTGGTGTTATCGGTTTCATCCCTTTTTCTTTGGCCTCTCCGCTGGATACAAACGGAACACCCAGTAGCAAAAAGGCATTTTTCACAACTTTACCGTTCAATAACCCATCTTTTGTCAGTGGTCCCAATGGCGTAGTGATATGGCCAATATACATCGGTGGTCATGCCGGTACGCAGGATAGTATACACATAAGCGTTACGCTGACGCCTGTCGCTGGCCTGGATGAGGCACCTTTGGCCAAAATGTATCTGGTGCAGCGCGCCGGTACGCTAAGCATTTATTTCGGAGATTTTCAAAATATAGTTCAACAGGTAAGTTTATATGATCTCAATGGTCAGCGGTTATTCTCTGGTTCTACCAACGACTCTCAGAGTATACCTGTGATGGGCTGGTCAGAAGGAGTCTATTTCTGCGAGATCACTACCTATCGGGGAGAACGCCGAACGATCAAATTTGTCCTGCAATAGGACAGGAGTATAATACAAAAGCCGTCCCGGTTCAACCGGGACGGCTTTTGTATTATGATTAACTGGGGCAGACTATTTCGGCGCACATATCATACCCGACTCCTCGGTGAGCAGGATGAGATTATTGATCTTATTGTGTTGAGCACATACTTGCTCACTTCTGTTTGACGCGGTATCGCGGCATGTCCAGCTGAGGGACTGCAGGGAGTCGATATACATATTATAGTAATCCGTAGACAGGAGGTCTGACTGTACGAGTATGTAATAGTGGGCATCCTGACAGACTTTGCAGCTATTGTGGCAGGTGTAGCATTTCTTGCACCCCGCAGTGGTCAGCAGCACAGCCAATAAAAATATCAGGGATAGCTTTCTTTTCATCTCATTGTTTTTCTATTTTCAAATCTATAAAAATCGCACCAGAAATAGGCTAAATGATCGGAATGCGGTTTGAAGGAGACAGGTATGCATGAGATAGAACCATATTTTCAGTGGAGGGACTACTATATAGCGTCAAATGATAAACTGTCGCCTTTTTATCGGCGTAAGTATAGTGAGCTTGATTTTACGCATAGCATATACAACTATGTCATTCATCCGCAGTGGGACGATATAGAGTCGGAAACCCTTTTCTGCAAAGTGCTCTTTGTGGACTATGATAAAGGTTTTGCTGTGATAGAGTTCATCGGGGAATGGAACGATGCGATAGGTAATGATATCAGGCAGCTGCGCAAAGAGCTCATAGATCCGATGATGGAAACGGGTATAGACAAGTTTGTCCTTATTGGTGAGAACATCCTCAACTTTCACGCTTCTGATGATAGCTACTATGAGGACTGGTATGATGAGATCAAAGAGAATGGCGGATGGATCATAGCGCTCAATTTTCGCGACCATGTCGTCGATGAGATGCGCAGGCACAGGATCCACTACTATATCAATATGGGCGAAAACTATAACCATATCAACTGGCGAAAGGTCAAGCCTTTTTATTTTCACAAGATGGCCGAGAACCTCATTTTCAAACATCTCGAATAAATCCTATCCTGATATTAGGCCGCTTGAATATGGCTTGTCCTTATACATTGTTTGTCCGATCTGTGACTTTTTTGCTTAATAAATACTTTAAATTCAATGTGTTGTATTTTTATTGCACAAATATTAGCTGCCGAATAATGAAATATTCTCTTCAAAAATTTGAATAAATGAACACTGTTCAGTAAGTTTGCATCGTAAATGGGAATCACAGAAAGAAAAGAAAGAGAGAAACTGGAAATGCGCGAGCTGATACTCGAGGCAGCTACATCTATGTTTCTAGAGGAAGGTTATGAGAAGACTTCCATTCGCAATATAGCCGAGAAGATAGAATACAGCCCTGCTACCATTTACCTTTATTTTAAGGACAAGGATGAGCTGTTTTTCGCCATACACGAGTTAGGCTTCCAGAAGCTGCTTCTGGAGATGGTGCCACTCGCACAGATAGAGGACCCCTTTCAGCGCCTCAGGCAGATGGCCCGCATATATATAGAGTTTGGGCTCAATAATCCCGAGTATTACGACCTCATGTTTATTATGCGTGCACCTATGAATTCCATAAAAGAGCAGGTCAAGGCCGAGCAATGCTGGGAGGGAGGAGAGAGTACCTTTGGCTTTTTGACCAGTATTATGGAGGAGTGCATCGCCAAGGGCCTGGTGAAAAGTGATGACGCAATGATGCTCAGTATATACGCCTGGACATGTGTACATGGCATGGTATCACTCAATATCCGCGAGCGCCTGGGCATGCTGGAGATGGATAGTGATGGGATCAAGGCGCTGATGATGAGGACCCTCGATATGATCATAGACAATATAAGGAAGTAATATTTTTTTGACCTGTACTTAACAGTGTTTATTAAATTAATAATGCACACAATGAAATCACTGAAAGCCATATTAATACTGATGATGGCCGGTATGACCGCCAGCGCCCAGACAGAATCTCTTGATGCATATATCGCAGAAGGCCTCGCCAATAACGAAGCAGTAAAGCAGCAAAATTTCAATCTCGAGAAAAGCGTGTACGCACTCAAGGAGGCGACGGGTCTCTATATGCCCAGCATCAATGTGAAAGCAGATTATGTGGATTCACGTGGCGGCAGGACGATTGACTTTCCGATAGGTGATATAGTTAATCCCATATACAGGAATCTGGAACAGCTCAATCATGCTGCCGGGTACCCAACGCTAAGTAATGTTTCAGTGCAGCTCAACCCCAGCAATTTTTATAATGCTTATGTACGCACTTCGGTCCCTATCGTCAATGCTGAGATATGGTACAACCGTAAAATAAAAAAAGACCAGGTCAGCCTGCAAAAGTCTGAAGTAGCTATCTACAAGCGCGAACTGGTCAAGGAAATAAAAGTGGCGTATTTCAACTATCTCAAGGCGACATCTGCAGTCAGTATATATGAGAATGCACTCACCACAGTCAATGAAAGCGAAAGGGTAAATCAAAAACTCGTAGACAATGGAAAGGAAGTGATCTTCGCGCTGTCCCGCGCGAAAAGCGAAGTGAGCAAAATCAAAGCCCAGCTCAATGATGCGAAGAATACACAAAAGAATGCAGCAGCTTATTTCAATTTCCTGCTAAATAAGCCTCTCGACAGCGAAGTAAAAGTAGATGAATCGTTGCTGAAAAATATGGTGATGCTGCCCGGTGACCCCACACCCAATTCATCCAAACGCGAAGAACTTGCCAAACTTTTTACGGCAAAACAGA
>JAOQAO010000163.1 GCA_025963485.1 Bacteroidota bacterium
GTGTCACAGCTCGTGAAGGGTTCGCAGTCGCAAGGTGCATTTGAGCTGGCTGCTTCGTATGTGGGTTGCTTCGCCAAGAGGAGGCCGGCTACGATGTTCTGCCCTAAGTTCTAAAGACGACGGACCACCGACGACGGACCACGGTAATACAAAATATTTGGAAGCCCTCTTTGGAGGGCTTTTTTTATAACTATATCATATGAAAATAGAAACCGAAAGACTGATATTAAGAAAACCACGAATGCCCGACTGCAAGGACATTGTGGAAGGCGTGGGCGAATATGATGTAGCCAAAAGGACAGCCAATGTACCTTACCCATACAGCCAGTCGGACGGTCAGGTATATATCAGGAAGTCGCAGAAGAACTGGGGCAAGACCAGCTATGCCTTTGTGATCGAACTCAAAATGGAGAAGAAAGTAATAGGTATAATGAGTCTCGAAAGCATCAATATATTTACCCGTACAGCTATTACGGGCTCCTGGATCAATAAGAAATACTGGCGTCAGGGCTACATCACAGAGGCCAAGATCGCTGTCAACGATTTCGCCTTTGGCACGCTCCAACTAAGAAGGCTCACCTCTACTGTAAATACCGACAATGCGGCCTCAAATGCCACACAGAAGAAGATGGGATATATACATGAGGGAGTTATGCGTAAAAGTGCCAGGAGCCTGGCAACCGGGAAAGTCCATGACCTCAATTTGTATGGCTTGCTAAAGGATGACTGGAAGAAAGTCAGATCCAAACTCATATAGCGCTTATCCGACTATTGTGTTGGTCTGAACTTGATTAATGAAGGCGTATCCATTTTATGTGGAGTTTAGTGCACTTCCGGTGAGGTTCAGATTGCTTCTCCGCAGGATTCTTTGAACAAATTTTTTCTATTTATTTTTTACGGGAGAAAGTTGTCGCAATGACGTGCGAACGCAAAAAAGCCCCCGTATGGAGGCCTTTGATATTGTATGCTTGTTGCTTCTTATTATTGTCCGAGGTAGGCTTTGAGGGCTTTGCTGCGGGACTGGGTGCGGAGCTTGGTGATGGCCTTGTCCTTGATCTGGCGGATACGCTCGCGGGTGATGCCGAGGCTCTCTCCGATATCTTCCAGTGTCATCGGGTGCTCTACTCCGATACCGAAGAACAGCTTAATAACTTCGCGCTCACGGTCTGTGAGTGTGGCGAGGATACGGTCTGTCTCCATCTGGAGTGATTCCTTGTACTCGAGACCGAGATCGGTCCTTTCTGCATTCGGGTTATTGAGTACGTCGATGAGTGCATTGGACTCACCCTCTGTGAACGGTGCATCCATAGATACGTGACGCGCAGATATACCGAGAGTAGCTTCTACCTCCTCTACAGGTATCTCCAGCATCTCTGCCAGCTCCTCCGGAGTCGGCTCGCGCTGGTATTTTTGCTCCAGGTCTGAGAATGCTTTGTTGATCTTGGTCAGGGAGCCTACCTTATTCAGAGGAAGGCGCACGAGACGGCTATGCTCGGCGAGGGCCTGTATAATGGACTGACGGATCCACCACACTGCATAGGAGATAAATTTGAATCCCCTCGTTTCGTCAAATTTCTGAGCGGCCTTGACCAGACCCAGATTGCCCTCATTGATGAGGTCATTGAGCGAGAGAGAGTTGTTCTGATATTGTTTTGCCACTGATACTACGAAGCGGAGGTTGGCCCTGGTGAGCTTTTCGAGAGCCGTCTGGTCTCCCTGACGGATACGACGCGCGAGTTCTACTTCCTCCTCAGGAGTCAGCAGGTCCTCTTTGCCGATCTCCTGGAGATATTTCTCTATGGATTGGCTTTCGCGGTTCGTGATTGATTTGGATATTTTGAGTTGTCTCATTTATTTCGATTCCTTAGTGGATGAAAAATTCTTGTAGATTATGCTTAAAGAGCCTGCGAAATTAGAAAAATAATCGGATTTCGGGGCAATTTACTTTATAAAACGATTGATACGCAGAAAAAGTTTAATGGTTACGACTAAATTATGTTAAGTCCTTTGGCTACTGACCCTTTAGCTGAAATACAAAATTAAAGTACGCGGATAACACGGATCAAAGCGAATTAACTATTAACTAAAATCGTGCCTAAGGTTAGGTTTGTTGTTAATTACAAGGATTCATTTTCCATGTATGATTGTGTTGCATTTCACTACTGGTAGCTCACTTAGCCTTTAGATACGGATTGCTTCCCCACAGGATCCTTCGGATGAATTTCATGTTTTCCCATTTTTACGGGAAAAATTCATCACAATGACGGGGATTTTTAATGTTTTTCTTTAGCCGGATATATCTCGTGAAGCCATTCCAATACGTCAGGCAATATTTCATCTACGTTTTCGCTCATGAGGGCATGGGACATTTTGGGATAGATGGTCATTTTCTTTTTGCAGGTCAGGCGGTCATATAGCTTTTTGGTATAAGCAACCGGGAATATTGTGTCTGCATCGCCCTGGAAGACCATGACGGGAACCTTGATCTTCTCTATAGGCTTGTCCATGGCGGTCTGGCCGAGGGACTGGAGGGCGCGAACGGATATATTTTTGACAGCCAGCGGATCATTGTCTACGAACTGCCTGATACTGCCGAAATAGCGCACCTGAATGCTGTCCAGGTCAATATAGGCCGACATTGGGATCATGGCATTGGGGATCAGGTCACTGGCCTTGCTATTGCCGATGAGCATACGCAGGTATTTGAACAGCACGGGATGACGGGTGAGTTTGGTAGTCTCCTCTCCTATCAGGTCGGCGAAGTTCTGGCATATCACAGAGTCAAGCCTTTCGTCCTTGGCTGCCAGGTAGAAAGATATGATACCTCCCTGCGAGCTGCCCATGAGGCTGACCTTCTTATTGAAGCGCTTGATGGCGAAATCGATGGTAGCTTCCACGTCGCGGATGAGCTCGGGTATAGTGTAGTCGCCCCTCGGGCCCTCGCTCTGGCCGTGGCCACGCGGATCGAGCCCTATCACATTGTAGCCAGACTCGCCGAGTTTGAATAGCATCTCCGCATAGCAGAGGGCATATATAGCCGTACCGGGCACGAATACGATGGTAGGAGCCTTCTTATCATATTCATAGACATCTACATGGATCTTGAGGCCATCTGACATGACAGTCTCGGATTTGAAATAGTGATGATACGGTGGATAGCCCAGCGTATCGGCCATGTAGTCAAAATATTCGTTGACGTTTGCAAAGGTCTTATTCTTGGTCGAGATCATTCTTTTTAGTTTTTGGCCCCCAAACCCCCAAAGGGGGCTTAAACAGCTGGAATACAAAATACATTTTTTACCACATAGGTCGCACAGAAATACAAATACAGTCCAAAGGCTACTATCCTTTACGTAAGTTTCACCTTATCGTTCCATAGCATTCCTTTTGCGATACAATACTGGCCTAGTATATACAGTGTCATGATCGCCATACCACCCATAAAAAGCGTGCCATGGCACAGAAATTTATTGATGGCTATAAGCGAATCGGAAAGCATAAACAATAATGCGCCACCAAATACGAGCGCGAAACTATTGTCATTCACACGTTTGTATCGATTGAGCGCAAAAATGACCATGGTGCCGATCACAGCAGAATATATGGCCACGGGCACTTTCATAGGCATATCGACTGCCGGAAATACAACGGCTAAAAGGGCTCCTAAGTATGTAGCAAGCGGCACTACCAGCCAGACCTTGTGACGCAGAACCGGATCTGCCGACCTATCGGCCACCATCATAAAGGCTACTATATATAGTAGATGCGTGACGAGAAAACCTATCAGGCCTATCAGGAAAAACTTCTCATCACCATGTGCAAACATCAGTGCAACATCTCCGACACAGGAGAAAACGAATGCGGCTACCATCAGCGCATCCCTCCTGACCAATGGCCGTGCAGCCCCGGACAGGTAAAATATGATGAGTGACGGCATCAGCAGGGGCTTTGCGATATACTGGAGGGACTCCTGGCCGAAATATACGGCGTATAGCTCTATAGCTGCGACAAGGAAATATAAATAAGCGGTTAGCTTCACGTTAAATTTTAGCTACTGAAATATAAAGCAAAACATTTTATCCGGAAAAACAAATGGTTTATCCACCAATTACATTATTGTTTTTTTATATTATAATAAATTACAATTAAATAAAACATAGTCATATCAATAGTATGAGTGGATAATAGCAGTCAAAAATGGTGGCCATATCGATGTGTGGAAAACGATAATGTGGAAACCGGGAAGGGATGGCTCACATTAAATTATAGTTAAAATCATTGATTTCGTTGAATGATAGTTGATTTTACAAGAAACGCTATTATATTTGCAAAGTGTTTATAACAAATAAAACACATTAATTTAATTAATCAATCAAACTAAAACAAAGATCATGGCAGACAACAAGAAACTACAGGAGACTCTGAAGAGCCTGCTGTATGCAGGTGTAGGGTACGCAGCTAAAACATCTGAAAGAGTAACTAAGAACGTAGAAGACCTGGTAAAGAAAGGCAAGATCAACGAGCGCGAAGGCAAAAAGATCGTAGACCACGTAGTCACAAACGCTGAAGCTAAAAGAAAAGAACTCGAAGGCAAGCTCAATAAAGTAGTCGACAAGTACGGCAAAGCAGGCATCAATCAGGTACAAGGCCTGACCAAAAAGATCCAAAAGCTCGAAACTGAACTGCAAAAGCGCATCAAGTCTGGTGGCGCAAAGCCAGCTGCTAAACCTGCCGCTGCTCCTAAGAAAGCCGCTAAGAAAGCTGCTCCTAAAAAGAAAGCTCCAGCTAAGAAGGCTGTATCTAAAGCTGTAAAAGCAGCAACTCCAGCCAGCTAATAGCAAAATATAGATGTCCGGCTGGTGACTTAGTTGAACATTCTGCCATATTTTTCCGTTATTCATTGTAAAAGCTTCCTTTCTAAGGAGGCTTTTTTTGTGTCCGGCCCTCACCCTCGGGTTAAAACCCGGGGCTATAGAGGAGGGAAAGGCATACCACTACTAAGAGATTTTAAGTGAACGTAGGTTATCCGTTTAAACGGATGCTCCGGATACGTGTAACTATTTAATACTAAGCGATCAGGAGGCACTGAAAGCCCATATTTGTCAAAGGATATGCACTTGTTCCTAACAATATCATTTTGATCCGAATTTTCGTTTTGAAATACCGTCAAAAGGAATATTTTTGCACCGCGTTAAAACGAGTTATACCGTGAGATACCCAAAATATATATTGTTTCTATTGGTCTGCATGACCCTGTTGGCTCCTCTGGCTAGTCTCAGGGCAGAAGGCGGAGAAGCCAAAACAGAAGAAACAGCTGCTCCCAAGGATGAAAAGTTCAATCCTAAACCGATGATCATGCACCACATCGCAGACTCGCATGAGTTTGATGTGCTGGACCAGTTCGCTGTACCTCTGCCATGTTTCCTTTGGAGTTCGGCTACCGGCGTTACGACTTTCCTGTATCATGACGGCAAAGAAGTAAACGGCTATACATGCGAGCATGGCGGGATCGAACGTAAAGACGAAACTTTCTTCCTCGACCTGTCGATCACTAAGAATGTATTTACCATGTTGCTGGCGGCGATCATTATGATCATCGTATTCACGTCGGTAGCCAAAGCGTATAAGACCAATAAAGGCAAAGCGCCGAAAGGCACTCAATCAGTGATAGAGCCGTTGTTCGTTTTCATCCGTGATGAAGTAGCCAAGCCGGGTATAGGGCCTAAGTACGAAAAGTACATGCCTTATATCATGACTATCTTCTTCTTTATACTGACACTCAACCTGCTTGGATTAATGCCGGTATTCCCGGGAGGGGCCAACGTGACAGGTAATATCTCATTCACTTGTGTACTCGCATTTGTAGCGTTCCTCGCGATCAACGTCAGTGGTACGAAGCACTACTGGTCGCACATATTCTGGATGCCGGGCGTGGCATGGCCTATGAAGATCTTCCTCGCGATCATAGAAGTGATTGGTGTATTCACCAAGCCGGTGGCACTGATGATACGTCTCTTTGCAAATATGATCGCAGGGCACATCATCGTACTCAGCCTGATCTGTTTGATATTCATTTTCGGCAAGGCCGGCCAAAGTATGGCGGGATCAGGACTCGGCGCTGCAGTAGCCGTTCCATTTACATTATTCATCAGTTGTATAGAAGTTTTGGTTGCGTTTATCCAGGCGTTCATCTTTGCGATGCTGACATCAGTATTCATCGGTATGGCACTGGAGGACCACAGCGAGGGACATCATACAACAGATTAAATAGTATTAAGTAGTTAGTATTTAGATAAATGCAGAATACATAAAAATCGATTTCTTAACCATTAATTATAATTTCATGAATCCAGTTCTCTTACAAGCAGCACCTGTCGCGATCAAAGGTATCGCAGCTATAGGCGCAGGTCTCGCTGCAGTAGGCGCAGGTATCGGTATCGGCCAGATAGGTAAAGGTGCGGCAGAAGCTATCGCTCGCCAGCCAGAAGCTACAGGTGATATCCGTGCGGTAATGATCCTTACAGCTGCCTTCGTAGAAGGTGTTGCGCTGTTCGCCGTTATCGTTGCCCTGTTGCAAGGTTAATTTTAGAAAAAGACGCTTCCAAAGGGATTGCCGGAGGAAGCGTTTTTTACTACCCCACCACCCCTGAAGGGGGCTTGAACAGCTGGGGAGATTTAAGTAGAAAGTCGTAATCAAAATATAAAAGACGTAGTAATGAATACTTTTCTGACAGTAATGCTCGAAGCAGGAGACAATCCATTCAGCCTGGTGACCCCAAATCCGGGTCTCTCTATCTGGGCATTGATCATATTTGTGATACTCATCGTAGTATTAGGCAAGTTTGGGTTCAAACCAATCGCCAGCGCCCTCAAGGAAAGAGAGCAGAATATCGCCGACTCCCTCGCACAGGCTGAGAAGGCCCGCGCCGAGATGGCCCTCCTCACAGCCAAGAATGAAGAACTCCTCAACCAGGCCAAAGAAGAGCGCAATAAGATACTCTCTGAAGCGCGTGATGCTGCTGAGAAGATCAAAGCCGACCTTGTAGAGAAAGCACACGCTGAGTCTGTGAAGAAAATGTCGGATGCATTCCGCGAAATAGACACGCAGAAAAAAGCTGCGATCGTAGAGATCAAGAACGTAGTAGGCCAGATGGCGCTGCAGATAGCGGAGAAGGTAGTCCGCAAGGAGCTGCAATCGGATGCTGCGCAGAAAGAGTTCGTAGATAAACTGGTGAAAGAAACAAACCTGAATTAGTATTAAGTAGTAAGTATTAAGTAGTAGGACAATACAAACTTAATACCTATGACCTGCAACATAAAACTTAAAGAATGTCTTACCGCATAGCCACACGATACGCCAAATCACTCATAGAGCTCGCCCAGGAAAAGGGGAAGCTCGAGGAGGTGTATAAGGATATCCAACAACTCGAGAGCGTGATCAAATCCAGCACTGAGCTGCGTGTATTCCTCAAAAGTCCTATCGTCAGCGCAGACAAGAAGATCGCGGTGCTCAATAAGGTATTCTCAAAGCTCAATGAGATCACGGCTAAGTTCATCACGCTGCTGGCACAGAAGGGCCGTGAAGGATTTCTCGTAGAGATCACAGAGTCATTTGTGATACAGTACAATCAACTGAAAAATATAACCCCAATAAATATAACCTCTGCTGTGAAATTAGACAAAAGTACTATCGACACAATGCTCTCCGACCTGAAGAAGCGTGAGAGCCTCGGTGATATCCAACTCACTGAGACCATCGACGAGTCACTGCTGGGCGGCTTTGTGCTGCTCTACGGTGACAAGCAGATCGACTCCAGCGTGCGCACCAGCCTGCAAAAGCTGCGTAACCTGGTAGAAGATGACTCTTATGTCAAGAACATAAGATAAGAAACGGCCCCATCCAACCTTCCCCAAAGGGGAAGGCTAACAGCCAAAACCCTACAAAAAAATTAAACCCTTCCGAGCTAACGGAGGGGTTTTTATTTTATAATATTTTATGCATATTGCACTTATTAATAACCTTTAAAAACAAAGTCTTATGAAAAAGTTTCTTTCTGTTCTAGCTGTAGCCGCTATCGTGTTCGGCACATCATCTTGTTCTAAAAGCTACACTTGTGCATGCTATAACAACAGCACTGGCGCTGCCTCTACTACATCTGTAAAAGCTACCAGCACAACTGATGCAGCTGTGAAGTGCTCTCAGCAAACTCAAGGTGGTACATCTAGCTGCACTTTGCAGTAAATAGAAACCATTCATTTTTTACAAAAGCCCCGTCCGGTTGAACCGAAATGGGGCTTTTGCATTTATAGGGTTTTGATAACTTCATGGGATGAATAGGATATCACCGGCCGAGGCGCGCAAGCTATTCCTGTATTCACAGGGGCTGTACGCGCATGACTATGGGAGGAAGAAGGCCGGTGCGCTGAATGTGATCGAGCATGTGAACTATGTGCAGATAGATACGATCTCTGTAGTGGAGCGGGCGCATCATCATACTATATGGGCGAGGGCGAGGGACTACCGGAAGTCCTACCTCGATGAACTAATGG
>JAOQAO010000183.1 GCA_025963485.1 Bacteroidota bacterium
TCTATGAGATTGGAAAGGCAGACCAGGGCGAAGCTGGAGGCCGAGCAGGCAGCGGCGTAAATGCATCGGATTGTCATCGCAGTTGCATGCTATTGATCTATCTTTAACGTTATTATACGTAACGTGAAACCATCTTTTTATATCATTCTTCTTTTTAGCCTTGCTGCCGGGTGCAAGGGCCAACCCCAATCTACACGTCACGGCGAAGCGCCAGGCAATAACATAATCAACTTTAAAGCGACAGATGTCGATTCGGCGAACGGCAGCCGTGGCCGCACACTGGTCGATCCGGTAGATGATACGATCAACTATCGTAAAGTCTCGGGGGTGATGTACAAGGACACTTCAGGCAAGGCTTTTGTCCTCTCCGTGTACCAGGATGCCAGGTACCTGGCCAGCGACTCCTCTTTGTTTGTGCAGTACTATCAGGATGTCTCGGAGCAAATAGACCTGAAGACATATAGGTTGATCGAAGACGACTATTTTACTACCAAAGGTAAAGTGTTTCTATGGTGGGGAGATATGCAGCATTCGTTTCCTGTAGAGGTCATAGGGGCCGACCCTAATAGCTTCAAACCGTTTGATAAACTTGCCGGCGGGGTGGACAAGGCCCGTGTATTCTATGGCGGCCCTCCTTCCGATTTTCAAATAATATCCGGGGCAAACCCAAAGACCATTAAGATACTCAATCCGAAAAAGGGCTGCTGGAATTGTGGCGACTGCTACTTCACCGATGATAAGCATGTATTCTTTGGCAATCATTTGATAAAGGGAGCTGACCCAAAGACTTTTAAATTGGTCAATCAGGATCAAATCGACGCCATTGACAAGAGGCACCAATACTTTGATGGTACGGAGGTGAAAAGAAAAGGTAAACTATAGTTTCTGGATCTTTTGAAGCATTTCTACATCCAGCTTGTCCTGCGTTCTATGAGTTAACATTTTATTGAGGATGAGGTCTCTGATACTGATGAAATAAACGGGAAACTTTGATGAGTAGTTAAATAATATTTTGTGAAGCTCGGCATCTTCATATTTTACTCCAGTCACAAAATTAAAAACCTCGATATCATTCGGTTTTGATCCAATATGAAAAAGGAAAGGTTTATTTAAATCAAAGGTTTTAATGTGTTCTATCGAGAAATCGTCAAATCCCAGGTCTTTCAATGCGTCGGCAATATGAATCAGGTTTTCCGTAGAGGATTTGACCCATATATCAAGGTCGCTGGTATTTCTCTCATAACCGTGAAAGTTTAGCATATCCGCCTACCACCATATAATTAACCTCCCGCTTATGGAAAGCATCTAGTATTTCCTCAAACTCCTTATCGAAATTCATAAATAGCTGGCGTATTCTATCGTAATTATTCTTTTGAGCGGGGGCCAACTCCCATCAGGCAATAGCATATGACCGTGTGTGCGCTTGCGCAAAATCTCCAGATTTTTTAGTCGTTCTTCATGGCTGTGTTTGGCCATTTCATGCAGGCCATGTTCCTCCGCCTCCTCAAATGAAGTAAAGAAAGTAATTTTCTTTGCACATGGAGCAGCCTTGTAGGCCTCTCCCCAATCGTTCAATATATTGACATCTTCAGCCATTTAAGACAAAAATAATCTTTCCCTCTGATTAATTGTTGTCTGAAGTCTATCATCCAGGGGCGCATGTCTATCGGCTATTTTGCCTATTTTTGCACCCCTTCAAAAACAATGGCAGACAAGATCCGACTCCTTCCTGATGTAATAGCTAATCAGATCGCCGCAGGCGAGGTGATCCAGCGCCCCGCATCGGCGGTGAAGGAACTGCTCGAAAACGCCATTGATTCCGGTGCTACGCATATCAAGGTCATTATCAAAGGTGCAGGCAAGACACTCGTGCAAGTCATAGACAATGGCTGTGGCATGAGCGAAACAGATGCGCGTATGTCATTTGAGAAGCATGCTACATCCAAGATCAGGACTACAGAAGACCTTTTTGATATAAGGACCATGGGTTTCCGTGGGGAGGCGCTGGCTTCTATAGCGGCGATAGCGCAAGTAGAGCTCAGGACCCGTCAGCATGATGAGGCGCTCGGTACGCTGGTGGATATAGAGGGCATGAAAGTGCTGCGCCAGGAGCCATGCCAGACGCCGGAGGGCACATCTATCGCCATAAAGAACCTTTTCTTTAATGTGCCGGCGCGACGCAACTTCCTGAAATCAGATCCGGCTGAGATCAAGAACATCATTGAGGAGTTTACTCGCATCTCTTTGGCTCATCCATCGGTTGGGTTCCAGTTTTATAGCAATGACCATGAGATGTTCCACTACCGTCCGGGCAATCTGAAACAACGGATTTGTGCCGTCATTGAAGATATATACGCTTCGCAGATAGTGCCGGTCGAGGAGAATACCTATGCCCTGACAGTCACGGGTTTCGTGGGCAAGCCGGAATTTGCAAAGAAGACGCGCGGCGAGCAGTACATCTTTGTCAATCGCCGCTTTATAAAGTCCGCTTACCTGCATCACGCTATCATGGGAGCCTTTGACCAGATGATCGGCAAAGATTCTTTTCCATTCTATGTCCTCTTTCTCGATATAGACCCGAAGCGGATAGATATCAATGTTCACCCTCAGAAATACGAGATCAAATTTGACGACGATAAGCTGGCTTATACTTTTGTGAACCTTGCCATCAAACATGCGCTGGGTGCTTACAGCGTGTCACCTACACTCGATTTCGATCAGGAGGACCACCTGAATAAGAACAGGACCTTCGACCAGGTGCCGGGCTGGCTGCAAGGAACGGGCAACAATGGTGGCGAACAAAATCCATATACTGCCGAAACAATATCCAGTTCGCGCAAGCCAATAGATACACGCGAGAAATCAAACATGCGCAATTGGGAAACAGTCTTTCAAACCCAGGTACCCGCGCAGAAACAAGACACACAGGAAAACCTGATCGCTCCAAATGAGGATGATGCATTGCTACATAAAGAAGTGGCTCTGCCGTATCAGCTGCACAGGCGCTATATTGTTTCGCATATCAAATCCGGCTTCATACTCATAGACCAGCAGGCGGCGCATGAGCGTATACTATTCGAGCGCTATATCATGCAGCTGGCGCATAACAATAAATCGAGCCAAAGGCAGTTATTCCCTCAGACGATAGAGCTCAATGCAGAAGATACGGAGATCATGCGCGAGATGCTCGAAGATGTGAATGCACTGGGGTTTGATATACAGGAGTTCGGCAAACAGAGCTTTGTGATACATTCATTCCCGTCGGATATAGCAGCCGGTGGAGAAAAGGAGATTATAGAAGAACTGCTCGAGCAATACAAGCGGAACCTGTCTATATCGAAGCTGAACAAGCGTGAAAATCTCGCAAGAGCGCTGGCGCATGGCTCTGCGATCAAACCCGGCAAACAACTATCTCAGCAGGAAATGAGCAGCCTGATCGATGAGCTATTTGCCTGTGAAAAGCCTTATAACGCCCCCAGCGGGAATTTTACTTTTGTCAGTTTCTCTTTGGATGAGCTGGAGAAGAGGTTTGAGAATAAATAACAGCGTCTTGTTAAAAAGGGTGCATTTAGCTGTTTTTCAATAAATTAAACAAACATGTTGTAACGCGCAGCCCTTTTTTACGTAAACGATGAGGTTGTATATTTTTCGGCAATGTGGAATAGAGTAAAAAATTACTTTTTGGAACCCTTTAGAGATCGCAGCAAAGCTGAGGTCAAGAAGGCATATTACCTGCTGTGGTCATCGCTGACCGTATTAGGCTTTTTCATTTTTCTCTTTTTGTCACACACATTCTTTTTCTCTGGCCGTATTTACCAGATTTCGGATCTGTTTGGCATGGCAGGTACGACGCTGGCTATCTATCAGTTTCGCCGAGGCAATATAGAGAACGCAGGCAAGGTGCTCATCGGGACCATCATCGCCATCTTTACTGTACAGACAGTGCTCACTGACATGGAGCGTGTCGATGAGGCTATACGCTACCGGCTTTATGTCACACTGACCTGCATACTCGGAAGTTTTTTTCTCTTCATTTCCTTTTTCAGGGAGGTAAAACTCTTGATCTATTTCACGTTTGTTTTCCTCGCTATACTTACACTTCACTATTTTATCATCCTGCACCAGATCGGAAACAATGTAGTCATGCGCATGTATACTACAGAGCACTACATCATCTGCTGCATGAGCACCATTTTTGCCACGATCATCAGTAGCCTGCTCATCACGCTGATAGAAACCCTATACTCCCGGGCTATCGGTCAGGGCGAGATCATCAAGCGGCAGAATGAAGAGCTACAGCAGACCGTAGATGAGCAGACGCGGTTTCTCGTGTCGAGTAATGAAAGCCTGAAGGAATTCGCCTATCTCACCTCGCATGACCTACGTGAACCACTCAGGAATATATCGGGCTTTATATCCCTGATCAAAAAGCAATACGATAGTCATCCGGGAGTCTCCAACCGGGGGGAGATCAAAGAATACTTTGACTATGTGCAAAAGGGAGTAGGCCAGATGGAGGAGCTGATCAATGACATCAAAGTATACTCAGGTATCAATGTATTAGAAAAGAACTTTTCGGCTGTAGCTATGGGAGACCTGATATATCAGGTCAGGGATGCGCTCGATACGGAGGTCACACAAGCTAATGCCAGGATCAATATCCAACAGGACCTGCCGGTGGTCAATGCTGATAAGACGCTTTTATTTTCGCTGGTACAAAACCTGATAGCCAATGCTATCAAATATAAGAGGGCCGGTGTAGCCCCGGTTATCAATATACGCCACTCCGAAAGCGGCGATACAAATACCTTCTCTTTTGAGGATAACGGTATCGGTATTGACAAAGAATATTACGACCGCATTTTCTATGCGTTCAAGCGCCTTCATGGCAAAGATGGCGAGTATGAAGGCACCGGCCTTGGACTAGCGATATGCAAAAAGATCGTCGAGATACACGGTGGCCGCATATGGGTAGAGAGTACGCCTGGAGAAGGCAGTACTTTTTATTTCACTCTTAAGTAAACACAAAGTTTAATTGTCGTCCTCAGGATTCACGTATTCCTTCTGCTTCTTTTTCTTTTTGGCAGGATCGGCAGATGGGTCTTGCTGCTTTATACAATTAATGCGCAGGCCGATATGTATGCCTATGAAGTGCATATAGCCCTTTTGATTCGGGTCATACAGCGATTTGACAGGTACCAGGCCGTAGTGAGGCGTAGCGACGACAGATACTTGTCCCAGCTGGTACTCCAGATTTAAAGCAACCCCGATCTTAAAACGGTTCTGGTTGAGCGAGCTGAAATCATATGGGGCCTCTGTGGCCTCAGACAATCCGTGAAAATAGCCAAAGGTGAGGTCCGGAACGATCTGGAGGTGCTTCTGGCTGTATACGATATACTCTATTAGTATATTATGGCAGAAGAAGTGCTGGGTAATGTTAGGGTTATTGACCGTCGTGTCTATGATCGATTGAGATACATTGAAGGTCTTGTAGGTATAAGCCGTAGTGAGTATCCGCTCGTATTCAAACTGGTAACCGATACGGAAATTTTTGATCCCATAGATCAGCTCAAATACCGCTGGTATGGCCGGTCCGCGTGATGTGAGCTTGGTACTCGAGCTCTGGGATGTGCCATTTGGGTTGAAATAAGTACTGGTCGGGGCCGCGTTGTACTGATAGAAACAGCCATCTATGCCGCCTTTGAAACCAATGTAGAACGATGACTGTCCAAAGCCCGCATGAACACACAGCAAAACGAAAACGGCAATTAAAACTCTCCTCACCTGATTTTTTATTTGTGCAAAAGTAGGGATTTCATCATAGATTAGCGTCGCAAAAAATACTGAGTGAAAATAACAGACCACATCAAAAATGCTAAGGGCAAGACATTGTTTTCTATTGAGGTTCTCCCCCCGCAAAAGGGTAAAACCATCGATGACCTTCAGAAGGTTATAGAGCCGCTCATGGAGTTTAAGCCTCCATTTATCGATGTGACCTATCACAAAGAGGAAGTGATGTACAAAAAGCGCATCGATGGCCTGATAGAAGAGGTGCCCCTGCGCAAGCGCCCGGGTACTGTGGGTATTTGTGCTGCACTCAAAGGAAAATTTGATGTGGATACGGTGCCGCATCTGGTATGCGGTGGCTTCACCAAGGAGGAAACAGAAGATGCGCTCTTTACGCTCTACTACCTCGGTATACACAATCTGCTGCTGCTCAAGGGCGACCCGGATAAAGGACCTAAGAAACTGGAATCCGTGGCCAAATCAGAACATCAACTGACGCGTGAACTTGTAGCTCAGGTAGCGAATATGAATCGGGGTAAATTTTTGCATGAGGAGACGGAGAATGAGATGAAGACAGATTTTTGTATAGGTGTAGCTGCCTATCCGGAGAAACACTTCGAGGCACCCAACCTCACTACGGACCTCAAACGCCTCAAAGAAAAGGTCGATGCGGGAGCGGATTATATCGTGACGCAGTTTTTCTTTGATAATAAGTACTTCTTTGACTTTGAGAAGAAATGCCGTGATATGGGCATCACTGTCCCCATCATACCAGGCCTCAAACCGATCTATCGAAAATCGCAAATGAAAATACTGCCGTCGCTGTTTCATGTCAATCTGCCCGAGGAGCTCGTAGACGAACTCGACAAGGCGAAAGACGATAAACAAGCACGCGAGGTGGGTGTGAGGTGGTGCATAGAACAGTCTAAGGAGCTTAAGAAGGCAGGAGTGCCGGTCTTACACTACTACACCATGAGCCGCAGCAGCGAGACCATCGAGATCGCGCGCGCTGTTTTTTGACATTCTGAAAGTAAATCGGTTGATCAGAAATACTGGAAATCGGGAATACATATAGTGGCTTGACTTTTGTCTAATGTCTATTGTCTAACATCTAAAGTCTACAATCATGGAATGGAAAGAAGAACATAACGCCCTTCATCGCAGTTTTGAATTCAAAGACTTCTCGGAGGCATTTGCCTTTATGACGCGCGTAGCGCTGATAGCGGAGAAGATGAATCATCATCCCGAGTGGAAAAACGTTTACAACAAGGTCACCTTCAAGCTCAATACGCATGATGCGGGAGATACAGTGACTGAGAAAGATAGAAAGCTGGCGGCGGCGATAGACAAGCTGGTAGCTTAGAAGCGGTCCTTTTTATATTTGGAACAGGCTCTGCTCAAGACTACGTCGAATTCCTGCCTCGCTTCATTCGTCAGGATTATTGTTTTAGAGATACAATCATCATAGTAGATCATGATGGATCTTGGCGATCTTTGCATGGTCGCTTTGTCCAGTACTATTTTGAAATATCCGCCCGAATCAGCCTGAGCTTCCAAAATATTTTTCCTGAACTGCTTCCGGCTTGAAATTATTTTTACCTCTCATGGTGAGATCGGAATGTGCGGCGGAACCAGTATTTGATCTTTTGTACAGGAGTACGTTTGTGAAAGGAGATCATACCATATACCGCGTTCATTTCTCTTGGCCCAGTCCAGGTTCCTATTTCTTGAATACGCATCTTGATGGAGATATACCGTTGTCCTTTCGAAATGCCCTGTATTATTTGAGTTTCATAACCCAGGTAGCTGATCTTTATATTACAAAGGCCATTAGTAAAATTCTTCTCCTCAAGAGGAATAGAGAAATTGCCATCAATATCGGCAGAAGCTCCGGCTCCGGTATTTTTGCCGTTAGAATCGATCAATACAATTCTTGCTCCCAAAAGCCCTTCATCTTTTTCGTCAAGTACTCTGCCGCATATCTCTATGTCGTGATTGTGACATGAGGCAGTTGTATCTGTTTTGCTGGTGCTTTTTACTGGCGTCTGATCGATACGATAGTATCGGCAATAATCCAATAAGCACCGCTTTCCATTTAAACATACCATTGTCTACCGTCGGAACTGTCAGTGCAGCATCCAACTGGTCTTTTCGCAAACGGCCGCAGCTTGTTTTGTGCTTTTGCAGATATTCCACCACTTCGCGATCTGTCATAGCAGTGAAGTCGATGACCTCTTTCTGACAGCTATGGCAGAAAGCGCTTTGTGCTGTCGCGTCCATGCGGTCCCATGATTCATGGCAGGGGGTGGGAATGGAAATTTGTAGAGATGTTTTTTTCATAGTCGTAGCTTGTAGCTTAAAGATAAGACAGCCTTCGCGCAATCACTATGGGCCAAATCAGATATGACAGAAAAATGGCATTCACCTGATACGACTGATGTCTATATCTCCCATCAGCTCTCTGCTCTTATTCAGTATGAAGTCGTGATACTGATCAGACGTGTGAGCAAAGGAAACGCTCTGACCCGAATGTGAGTAGTGCGTTGCTTTTACTACATGCTTGCTGCGGTCATGGTCTTTCATAGCCAGCTTCAGAGAGTAATATCCTTCATGATCTGTGGTGGCCGACTCATACGACTGCCAGGTGACGGTATCTACTATGCTTACTATGGCGAGGGAGAGGGGCTGATGATCTGCGTCCAGCACGCGACCGGTGAGGTGTATCGTGTCCGGCAGAGCAGCTGAGGTAATCGTGTCCGGCCGGACCATCACACCTAGCGTAGTATGGGGCTGTACGGAAACTGATGTGTCCTGAGTGCTCACCTTGCCCTTCACATCGCAGCTCAATGCCATCAAAGGCAATAGGCTGAGGGCGTAAACCCGCCAGCGCAGAAACCCACTGGCGGGCCGGTATAACCTGAGCTGACGCGTCACCTGGTCTTCCCGGAATTTGCCACATATCCTGCTGGCAGTAGTCAGGCGCTCTATGACCTGCTGGTCTGTCATGCGCGTGAAATCTATGACCTCTTTGCTACAGCTATGGCAGAATGCTCCGCGCGCGGTCTGGTCCATGGCTTCCCAGTTTTCATGACAAGGTTTGGGTATGGATATTTGTATGCCGGACTTTTTCATGAGCAGGTTTTGATAGATAGATACAATAAGAGCCTTGAATCCATAAAAAGGACTGCTGAAAATCATGCAGGCCCCTTGCCAGCTTCAGAATATTTAGTTTATTTTTGCAGGCTCGAATTTCAAAAAAGCGATGAAACCATTCAGGACATTATTATACTACAAGTATGTGCACATACCGGATGCAGCAGCGTTTACGCAGCAGCATATGGAGTGGTGTCAGCAGCTGGGGCTCGTGGGTCGTATCATCGTGGCCGATGAAGTGATGAATGGTACCGGGTCTGGTACCGTAGTCGCAGTACATAAATATATGGATGCGCTGAATAACCATCCTT
>JAOQAO010000196.1 GCA_025963485.1 Bacteroidota bacterium
ATTGCTGTTTCCCGACTCTTTTGCCTTTCTGAGGTCCTGGCATATGCTCGCGGCATCGTGTTTCAGTTGGATTTTGACCAAGCCACGGGAAAGATATGCCTCAGCATCTTTTGGATCGAGGTCGATAGCTTTATTAAGGTCCGATAGCGCTCCTTCATAATTCTGCAGGGATTGCCTGGCTGCGGCCCTGCCTTTGTAAGCTTTGATATGGCGGGCATCCAATAGCAATGCCTTGTCAAAATCAAGGAGTGCCTTACCTGCATCGAGCATTATATTTTCGACGTAGCCTTTCAGATAGAAATACTCTGCCCGCTCGGGATCAAAATGCGACGCTGCGGCAAAGTCTGCGAGCGCGTCGGCATTTTTGAGCAGGTACATTTTAGCTGTGCCTCTAAGGTAGTACGTACGGGCATTGGTGGAGTCAGCCTGTAGAGCTTTATCGAGATCTGGTATGGCCTCCTGATAGTTGCGGTTATTGACTTTGGCTGTGCCGCTAGCCAGGTATTTATTAATGACCTGAGCTCTTAGCGCCAAACAGGAAAGACAAGAGATCAATATAAGTAAAGTGCTTTTCATACACGGGCATTTAGGATAATATTGCATAAATGATACCAAACATGATGGTAACCGGACGGCTGCTGCTCCTGTACTTCGCAGAGATCGCTGAATCTGCTGTTTAAACAGGTATCCGGATCAGAGTAGAAGCATCATAAAGACGGGAAAAACATATTTTAAAAATACCCTTTTCTAGGTATTGTTATTGTAATTTTTTTAATTTCTCTTTACCATTAATATAAACCAATTATATTACTAAATAGCCTGAAGGACCTATTCACCCCTCGCTTCGCGCTAGCCTTATTTTGAGCTGCCTCTGTCTTTGTTTTTTTTATTTCATCAAAATTAAATCTAACAAACTATGGCTATTGACACCACACCATCCACGGTCGCTACGAACGCGCTGCAGGCTATTCCCTTTGCATCCCTCATCGGCGGCCCGCTTGATGCCTGTATACAGGCACAGGCACAAGCTGCAAAAACCAGTTATGAATTTATCAATCAGGTAGGCCTCACGGTAGATCCTATCACCGGAGAGAAAAAAGCGATCAACGTCACCTTCCAGTACAACAATCAGGGCCAGTTGGCGACACTGGTCGTCCCGCTGATCGTGATAGTGCCCATCCCCTATATGTCTATCGATCTGGTAGAGATAGATTTCCTGGCCAATATCTCCGCGTCATCATCCAGCGTCTCCGAAACTTCCTCTGACTCAGAACTGGGTGTGGATGTAGAGGCTGAGGCGGCACTCAATATCGGCCCGTTCTCACTCAAGGTGAAGGCCAGTGCCAACTATAGCAGCAAGCAGCACTCTAAGGCTTCGCAGGATTCAAAATACTCTGTGGAGTATACGATGGGTGTAAAAGTAAGAGGTGGCGCCACTGATATGCCTGCGGGTATGGCTGCCATCCTCAATATACTGCAAGGCAGTATCACCTCTACGAATCCCAATGACCTGATGATGATCTCACCCAAGAGCCTGGACATCGACAGGCAAAAATCAGGGACACTACAGGTGACCGTCAAAAATAGTCAGGGACTCGTAGTACCGGGTGTGGAGGTCGTGCTGAGTGTAATACTGGATCCGAACACCCCTTCACCATTTTCTGATATATCAGCGGTAGTAGGCAAGTCGCCAGCATTGATCCGGGCCAATATAAGGGAAGGAAATAATTTCACTATCGTACACAAATCATATGCCCGGTACTATGGCAGCAGCAATATACAACTCAAAGCTCATCATAAGGAAAAGCTAATGGCCGTAGGCGGAAGCACCAGAAATGCTGCGCTGGCGGCAGGTACGACTACTCCGCCGGTGACAGCTGTGACGGATAAAAATGGTATCGTCATTTTTAAAATGACATTGACGGAAAGTGTTTTCCAGGGTAATACCAACCTGAGTGGTAAACTGAAACTGGTCACCGATATCCCCCAACCGGGTTCGGACGGCAATTTCAAACTGCAACCGGAGGAGCAGGAAGTTCCGTATTTTATTATTCCGTTCGGGCCTACCCTACAGCTTTCTGCGGATAAAAATGCCGTTGCGTTTGTGGGAACTGCGGGAGAGCAACAGACAATAACCCTGAGCGCAATGCAGGATATGGGTACAGCTGTTCCGAATATGGAAATAATAACTACTGTCACTTTAGATTCCGGTTCGGTGGCAACAGTGTTTAATGCTATTAGCTCTGCGCCTGCCGCTTCAGGTACTCCTACAGCCATCACAGCTACAGCATCGACTGATGCCAATGGCCAAATCATATTTACATATACGCTGAATGCGGCCGTAACGACAGCGATGACAGGTATGATCAACTTTACATGTGATGAAGTCAGTGTCGATATCCCTTTGACCATAAAGTAAGGTACAAACCGGATACCCGATGATCCGAAACATGATTTAAACAACCAGGGCAAAGAGGCAAAAACCTCTTTGCCCTTTATATAAAACACAACAGTGGATACTTTCGCAAAGATCATTTCATCTATACTGGTGGATATCACTAAGGCGCAGGACTGCGCCAATCAATTCTCTGCATCGCTGGTCCCTAAATACCACGATCCGAATGAGTATAACCGGAATGAGAACCTGATCTATTTCCCAGTACCAAACAGTTCCATAAAGTCATTTGAATTTAACCTGCAGTTTGCGATACCCACTCAGACAGGTGGACTGTCCGGAGACATATTGAAGCCACTGGACAGCGCACTAGCTGTAGTGATAGGCTATGTAGCGGACCGCGCTCAGGCCCTATCCAAGGCCAAACCGGAACAAACGGGCACGGCCTTTACCGATGCGGTGATCCAGGCCGCTAAAATATCCTATTTCGGTCTCCTGGCGTCTAAAGGAAAAAGCAAGGATGAGATACGTGAACTGTTTTGCCACGATCTGGAAAAGATAGTCATGGAGCATTCTGCGCTCTTCATAAAGTATAATAAGGATGAAACGGAGCACCTGCGCCAGGTGATCAATAATGTATTTAGTGGTATCATACCCATCCCCGATGCAAAGTGCTGGGATGAGAGCTTCGACATCAGCTATGAATTTAACGTGCTGAAAGAACTGGATGAATCCATACTGGGCTCGATCAAGTTTGAGGTTGACATACGCAACTTCGGGTTGGGATTTCAGGAAAGAGAGAATGGCAATATGCCAACAGGAGCGAAACAAGAGAAAAGATTTCTCATAGAGAAAGGCTAGTCAGCCAAATCATGAATACATGAGTAAAAGCAAAAAGACAACTCCACTGCAACCGGTAAACGATTCGGAATTGATATCGAATGTATACTCGCTGGAAGAGCTGTTTATCATACCGCTCAGGGCGGTCATAGATGCCAATGCCTATGCGGCTCAGACAGCGCTGGATTTTATACTGAGCTATGGATTCAACAACCGTGTGATGAATGTGCGCGACAGCAATGAATTTGCCGGCAATCTGCGAATGCTGAGTTTCACCTATACCTTTACAGATGACAGGGGCATACAAAAGACGACCAAGGTAAATATCCCATTTATATCACTGATCCCCATCCCACTGCTGGAGGTCAAAAGAGCACAGTTCGATTATGCGATCCAGATATTGAACCAGGAGAGCAGGATACTAAAAGATATCAATGACCGGGATACTGAGCAAAAGTCACTGGTGGCTGTGCTGGCGCCTATGGATACATCGGGCAAAAACTCCCTCCATCTATCCGAAGAGACTAGCCTCAAAGCAAATATGACGGTGCGCGTGGAGGTCGAAAAATCCGATCTGCCCGCAGGCATCCTGCAGCTGCTAAACCTGGGCCAACAGGCAATAGCGGGCACGACGGAAGATAACTGCGTGATCATATCAGAGCCTGACATGCTGACATTCACAGGCGGTGTACAGCGCCCCTACCGCCTCAAAGCCGAAGTAAAGCGAAAGGGCAAGGCGGGCACAGAATGGGAAAGCATCAAGGGTGCCGAGGTCCAGGTCCATGTGATCTGCAGTATGACCACTGTCGAAAAAATATTTGGCCAACCGATAACGGTCGAGAAGGGATATGTAGTGGGCGTCGCCGGCACTGCGCGCGCAAAGGCTCTCACAGATGCAAATGGAGTTGTAGAGTTTGGCTTGTGGCCCGATACCGGCGTATCTGATGATTATAACGGATTTGTCCTTCTCAAGACGAGGTCTGCGGAAGACAGTATTATTTATTACAATTTCAAACAAACACTACCAATATGATCCCTCCAAAAGAACAGCAACGGCCCCCGGGTTTTGACTGCCCTAAGTGTGGCTTTTTTATTGAAATGTCGATCGAGTCCCTGCTCTACTCCAGCAGCCAGGTCTGCCCCGGATGCACTACAGCGTACTCTATGGACAGAGAGAAGTCAAACGATGCGCTGAAGCTCGTGCAGAAATTGCATGTGGCTATGAAGAATATCGATACGGTCAAAAAATTTGACGGAAAGCATTAGGACGACGGAAAAAATGCTTGGCTGAACTTAGACCTGCAGGTACATCTCTTCTCAAATCATATAATGCAATGCGACTATACCAGATCCTGAGGTGAAGGTTGAAGCCAATTTGAGATCAATGCGCTGGTTAATATCTTTGAATAGAGGCATTCCTTTGCCCAATACTACCGGCGCGAGAAAAATCCAATATTCGTCTATAAGCTTCTCAGCGGTCAGTGTGCGTACTACACCCGGACTGCCGAATATCTGTATGTTCTTCTCCTTTTCCTGTTTGAGCTTCCTGATCTCCGCAGGTACATCGGTGCCGATGATCCTGGCACCCGGTCCTGCTTCTTTCATTGTCGTAGAGAGTACGATCTTCTCTACTCTGTTATACCATGCAGCGTGCTCTTTATCGTGCTTTGAGGCATCAGGCCCATCTCCTGCTGTAGGCCAATAGGACTCCATGATGCCATAGGTGCCTCTGCCATACATAGCCGTATCGGCCTCATCAGTCAGTTTTCCCGAGAAGTCAAAAAACTCCTGATCGACATTGAACATATCGAGTTCGCCATTAGGGCCTGCTACAAAGCCATCGAGCGTAAGCAGGATAGATGATACCAGTTTTGCCATGATCCGATTTATGGATGAGATAATTATAGGTTTCGGTTTCGAATATAAATGCAACCATTGGGTTTGTAAATATTTTCGCAAAATAATTTTTAGTATCGCGTTGAAAACGCTTTAATGTGAGCATCCGCACTACAAACGCGGACGAGTTTGGACTTTGCTATCCACCAGCAACGGCCCCCAAAGCACTAGACCAATTCATTTTTTATATTTTAGCCGGAAATTATTCCCATGAAAACAAAATTTGCATTAGTAACCCTCTGTTTTGCTCTTATCTCCTTAGCTTCATTTGGTCAGTCCAAGATCAAATCATCACGTGAATTTGGTGTTTACAAAACATACGAAGACTATATTCATGATAAAATAACAGATGTCGGTAACGTTCAGGAATGTTCCCAATTCAATTCCTATTATAATTATCAGGTTTCTTTCGAAAAAGAGACTGTCGATCCTGTCACTACAAAATATTGGGGCTGCGAAATCCCTTTGTTCAAAACAAAACACTCTTTTAAATTATGCTATACTCCGGTCATTCAAAGCATACAGAGGGGACGCTACTGGAATGGCGCATTATATAGTATAATGTCTGGCATTACTGTGGAAAAGAGCACTGACTCTATATTGTTATATTATAGGTGCAATGGGAATGATGCAATGGGGCATCTTGGTATATACTATGATAAAAATGGTAACGTCACCGACTATTCTGCAAGTACAAATTACATGTATGCATCCAAAGGTGCCGGAGGGCTGATAGAAATAGCCGATAAGCAATCAGCGCGCAGCTTCTTTAATGACGACCCGGAACTTCAAAAAGAATATGACACACACGATGTCACGGTCAAAGGCAAGATATCTTCAAGATTGCAAGCTGTACTTACTTTTGCTCAATACGCGGTGAAGTATAACCTGAGGCATCCTTTGTCTAAATCTAAATAATATAGAAAAGTTCCTCCGATTCAACGGGGAGGCTTTGTATTACTTGTTACTCAGGTTTGTGGGTTAAGATACAAGTTGTTGGTGACGCTTCGCTAAACACCAACAAGGGCGGAATTTACCTTCTTCAAAACGGAATCCGGAGCATTGACAATTATGTCTTTTGCTTTATCAAGGTAAGCGTTGAAGTTTATCGGCATTTTCCAAAAGATTAAGAAGCATAAAACCGACTATTAAGTAAGTAAGATATATTGACATAAAAAAGCCGCTCTGTATGACGAAGGGGTATCCGCGTCGCAGGAAGTCAGAGACTTCGTTTTATTCAAAGTTCCAAGTCGTGCTGCGCAACACTTGGAACAACTGGGGAAATAATTTTCGGGGTCGCGTTGGAAACGCTTTTGTGTTGGCATCCGCGTTGTAAACGCGGATGAGTGTCAAGCTGAAAGCTTAACACATTTTAAGCTCTAAGTTACGCTGCGCTAAACTTAGACCAGTGAGGCGGGAATCTATAATTGCCTACTTAGATTTTTTAACCCAATTCCAAATAATTCATCACCATGGGTATCTCTGTTATAAATTTGGGGAATCGTTATGGCCAAACGAAGGATCAGTTCATTTAGCAATAGTTTATCATCATCAATTTTCTTTCTTCGAGGTTCCCATCTACATTCATCATGAAATTGAGATTCATAATGGCTACAGATTATTTTATCCTCAGTAACTTTCACACCGAAATTTGTATTGCAAAGTCTCTTTAGGGTTTCAATAAGAACTTTGCCCCAATAGCTTTCAATACGATATTTTGGAATAGATATTTAAACTTCTAACCAAAAGGAATCGTCACTCCTGTATTTATATACCCAACAATTATAAAATGTTATATTCAGTTTTAATAAAAAGTTATAATCATAGGTGAGATTATTAAATACTGGATTGAATCCGAATATTTGGGGATTATCCTTTAGTCTCTCAATAACAATCCCTTCAATATATCCACGCTTATAGAGAACGATGTTTAGATTGTTAATTACATTACATATAATTCTAAGGACAGAGTTTTCATTTATTTCGAAATTAATATCCAAATATTTTTTTGTTCCATTAGTAGTTTCTAGAATCTCTAATTGGGTTTTACAATTACAACCAATATATTCATTGACGGTTTTCCAAGGTGCATAGTATACTTCAATATATTGAATAGTTATATAATTAACGGTTAAACTCTGTTTAATGAAAACTCCGTTATCAGCTATGATGCCAAATTCAAAAAACCTTTGGGAGTCATCTGTCTTCTTAATCCCAATGACGTGTTTGCCGATGCAAAAACTGGCCTTGTTTACCTCGTCGGTATGAATTTTAAGTTCTCCCAGTCTATCATAGTTTTTTACCTCTATGAACCGTTGCACAATCCAATCAGTGTATATCGTAAACTTATCATTATTCATATGTGTATTTCAAACAATTAAACCCCTACTCCTCTCCTCCCAACCATAGATTTTTAAAGTGTTAATCTAAAGGAAGCGTTATCGTTTCCCCTTCGCTAATTTCCTTGGAATATATCTTCTCTCCAAGTCTGTAATCTATTTGCATTTTTTTGTAAGTACCATGATGAGGATCTCCGCCTAAACTATTTGAAGCTTGAACTGTCAGCTTATTATTCAACACAAGATCCCTAACCGTCTGAGTCACATCAATATTTTTTTGATCCGATCCATATGTTGCTCTAATAATTTCAAGCACCGCCTCCTTCTTTAAGATCAATTTGTTTTTGGGCAAGAAAAGATTTATGAACTCTTTAGCATAATTAAAGGAGGATGTCCAAATGATAGTGCCGCACATCCATAATAATACTAGTCCAAGGGCACTAACGAGGAAGTATGATATAAGGTACTGTATCTCTTTTCCATTTTCCCAAGCCTTACCCTCTCCATTAAATGTGATTAATTCAAAAAACAAAAGAATGCTCATAATATTCCAAGTAATTACAGCTAAAGCTATTATGAATGCTGATCTAAAAAGATAAGATAAGAAAACACTTATCTTAAATGCAAAAACATTTGTGTTCTTTTTTAAAAGAGCAAATGGGATAGCGGCTATAACGCCGCCAATAGCAATGAAATCTGCTGTGACTGCAACTATCTTAAAAAAATCTGTGTTCGTATTCATTAATACTAAAATATATTAAATATCAATAAAAGCAGTTTGAGAATCAAAAAGCCCCTCCGAATCAACGAAGGGGCTCTGTATTACTTGCGACTTGAGCCTTGCGACTCACGACTCGAGAATTTACATCATTCCACCCATGCCGCCCATGTCAGGCATTCCACCGCCGCCGTGGCTGTGTTCTTTCTTCTCTGGCTTGTCAGCTATGACAGCTTCTGTGGTGAGGAGCATAGAGGCGATAGAGGCAGCGTTCTCGAGAGCGATGCGTGTCACCTTGGTAGGATCTATTACACCTGCTTTCTTGAGGTCTTCGTATACATTGGTGCGGGCGTTGTAGCCTACGTCACCTTTGCTTTCCTTGACCTTCTGTACGACTACTGATCCTTCTACACCAGCGTTCTCAGATATCTGGCGCAGAGGCTCCTCGATAGCGCGGCGTATGATAGCGATACCTGTGGTCTCGTCATCGTTCTCGCCTTTCAGCTTGTCTATAGAGCTCTGTGCACGGATGTAGGCAGTACCACCACCGGCTACGATACCTTCCTGTACGGCAGCGCGGGTAGCGTGCAGTGCGTCATCTACGCGGTCTTTCTTTTCTTTCATTTCCATCTCTGTAGGTGCTCCGATATAGAGAACTGCTACACCGCCGCTGAGTTTAGCGAGGCGCTCCTGCAGTTTTTCCTTATCATAGTCAGAGGTGGTCTTTTCGATCTGAGCCTTGATCTCATTGATACGGGCTGTGATCTGAGACTTCTCTCCTACTCCGTTTACCAGCGTAGTGTTGTCTTTGTCGATCACGATCTTCTCGCAGGTACCGAGGTAGCTGAGGTCAGCGTTCTCGAGTTTGTATCCTTGCTCCTCGCTGATAGCGATGCCACCGGTCAGGATAGCGATATCCTTGAGCATTTCCTTGCGGCGGTCACAGAAGCCCGGAGCCTTTAAGGCTGCAACCTTCAATGTACCACGCAGTTTGTTTACTACCAGAGTAGCGAGTGCGTTGCTGTCTACATCTTCAGCGATGATCAGCAGCGGACGGCCAGCCTGTGCAGTTTTTTCCAATACAGGAAGGATCTCCTGCAGGTTTGATATTTTCTTGTCAGTGATGAGGATGAACGGTTGCTCCAGTTCTACCTCCATAGATTCGCTGTTGGTCACGAAGTATGGCGACAGATAGCCACGGTCAAACTGCATACCTTCTACGATCTTCACTTCTGTAGAGGTGCCCTTAGCTTCTTCTACAGTGATCACACCTTCGTTGGTCACTTTCTCCATAGCTTCAGCGATCATCTTGCCGATCTCGCTGTCGTTATTGGCAGAGATAGTAGCTACTTGCTCGATCTTCTTTGTGTCTTTGCCTACATTCTCAGAGGCTGCCTTCAGCGCTCCGACTACAGCAGCGACAGCTTTGTCGATACCCCGCTTGAGGTCCATAGGGTTAGCGCCTGATGCCAGTGCCTTGAGGCCCGGGCCTACGATAGCCTGAGCGAGGACAGTAGCGGTAGTAGTACCGTCACCAGCCTGGTCGGCTGTCTTGGATGCTACTTCTTTGCACATCTGTGCGCCCATATTTTCGATAGGGTCTTCGAGTTCTATTTCTTTAGCTACAGATACACCGTCCTTGGTGACAGTAGGTGCGCCGTATTTTTTGTCTATTACCACGTTGCGACCCTTAGGTCCGAGTGTTACTTTGACTGTGTTAGCCAGTTTATCTACGCCTGCTTTGAGTTTGTCGCGGGCGTCTCCCTGGAAGAGGATCAGTTTTGCCATGTTATATTAAGTTTAAAGTTTTAAAATGAAATGCGGCCCCTAAATCCCCGAAGGGGACTTAACAGCCAAATACAAAAAATTATACGACAGCGAATATGTCGCTCTCTTTCATGATCAGGTACTCGGTGCCTTCGATAGTGATCTCAGTGCCGGCATATTTGCCATAGAGAACTGAGTCGCCGACTTTCACGCTGGTAGGTTCGTCTTTTTTGCCGGGGCCTACTGCCACGACGGTGCCTTTTTGTGGTTTCTCTTTAGCTGAGTCAGGTATGATGATACCTCCCGCTGTTTTGGTTTCAGCTTCTGCTGCCTTGATGACTACTCTGTCTGCCAAGGGCTTGATCTTAACGTCTGCCATAATGTGCTTGAGTTTTGTGTTTATTGATTAAATTTCAGGACGCGAAGGTACAAACATATAATGTGCCAACGAAGTTTATATGCATTTTTGGCAGAGAAACCCTCCATACCGGCCAAAGGCTCCGGCACATTTCGGATTTGTCAGCCAAACCATGTATTCTGATTCAAAGTCCCCTTCGAGGATTTAGGGGCCGCCTATTTGTATTTCTTTCAAAAAACTTTACATTTGAAACTATGAAGAAATGTCTATTTATCCTGATGTCGGCGTTCGCGGTCCTATGCCTGCTACCATCCTGCAAAAAATGCTTTACCTGCTCGACGACCTGCTATACCTGTATCCTGCGCGATACCACCTCAGGTGTCGTCCTCGACCAGCAGAGTATATGTACAGACTCGGTCAAAACCTATAAAACCCAAAAAGCGGCCTATACTACAGCCGGATACAACTGCAACCTCGGCAAACCTAACTACAGCATAGACTACTGCGTCAATGTCAAGACCGGCAGCGACCAGTACGCCCTCTACTATGAAGGCAATGGGAAATACACCTGTACGGATAAGTAGTCGCAAGTCCTGAGTCGCAAGTAAATACAGTCCCACTCCCTTTCGTTCCTTTTAACTATGACATTTTGTCACGATTTCGTATATTTGCAGCCCAATCAGAGCGAAAATGAGCAGCGAATTATATCAGAACGACATGGCCTTTGAGCTGCAAACCAAGAAGATAGATGAATCCCGTCAGGGTGAAACACTCACTACCGCCAGGCCTGTATCAGTCCCCGGCAATGGCAAAAAGTATTATATAGAGAGTTATGGCTGTGCGATGAATTTCGCGGACAGCGAAGTAGTGGCCTCGATCCTCGCCAATGCGGGTTTTGACGCTACGACTGACCATAATGACGCCGATCTCGTGCTGATCAATACCTGCGCGATCCGTGATAATGCCGAGCAGCGCATCCGTCACCGACTGCAGCACTTCAATTCTGTAAAGAAACGCAAGAAAGGCGCCCTCGTGGGCATACTGGGCTGTATGGCCGAGCGGCTAAAAGAAAAGCTCCTCACAGAAGAGAAGATCATAGACATCGTGGCAGGCCCTGATGCCTATCGCAGCCTGCCCGACCTGGTGCTGGAGGCCGGAGGCGGCCAGAAAGCGGTTAATGTCCTCCTCTCCCGTGATGAGACATATGCAGAGATCAGTCCTATCCGGCTCAACTCAAACGGCATCAGCGCCTTCATATCTATCACCCGCGGCTGTGACAATATGTGCTCTTTCTGCGTCGTGCCCCTGACCCGTGGCCGGGAACGCTCACGCGACTGGCGGAGTATAGTCGCAGAGGCACGTGACCTGTATGAGAAGGGCTACAAAGAGGTCACCCTATTGGGGCAAAATGTAGATAGCTACCGGTACTCCGATGATGATAAACTGATGGGTAAAAAGCTCGTGGATGCCAAATATGACGACCATGTGGTCAATTTCTCCCGGCTGATGATCATGGTAGCTGAGATAGCGCCTGACCTGCGTGTCCGTTTCTCTACCTCGCATCCTAAGGATATGACCGACGATGTACTACACGCTATGGCGAAGTACCCTAATATCTGTAAGTACGTCCACCTGCCGGTGCAAAGCGGCAACTCACGCATCCTCGACCTCATGAACCGCACCTATGACCGCGAATGGTATATGGGACGTATAGACGCTGTGAGACGCATCGTACCTGAGGCGGCGATCTCTACGGATATCATAGTGGGTTTCTGCTCCGAGACCGAGGAGGAGCATCAGGACACGCTGAGCATGATGGACGAGATCAAGTATGAGCTGGCCTACATGTATATCTACAACGAACGCCCGGGTACGCTGGCCGCTAAAAAATACGCTGACGACGTCCCGGAGGACATCAAGCAGCGCAGGCTGCAGGAGGTCATAGATATGCACAGGGGGCATACCCTCCTGCGCAATAAGGAAAATGTCGGAAAGACCTATGAGATACTGATAGAAGGCGTTTCGAGTAAAAGTGATGCGCATCTCTATGGGCGAAACACACACAATAAGGTAATAATCGTTCCGAAAGGAAATCTGAAGATGGGTCAATACGTCTATGCTAAAGTAATAGACTGCACATCGGGGACACTGATAGGCGAGATAGTAGAGAATAATTAATAATTAATAGAGAACAGAGAATAGTAGAATACATTGAGATCAGAATTTATAGTTTACTGTTCACTGATGATCGCACTGCTGATGGGGTGCAATCATAAAACAAAGACAATGTCCTGCGCTGATCCAAACTGTGAATCAAATAAGTCAGCCACGCTGGCATGCAAACTGACATCAGCAGAGATGCGCGAAAGGAAATCAACTGTCATCGCCAGCCTGCAGAAGCAAATGCTGGAGAAGAAAGAGCTGGCTGACGGTTATGCCTTCCGGTTTGCCGGCACAGACTGTGTAGTGGATGAGTTAACAGAGTTTATCAAAACGGAAAGACAATGCTGCGACTTTTTTACGTTCAATTTATCAGTCAAAGGCGACCATAGCGCCGCCTGGCTGGAACTGAGAGGGCCTGAAGGGGCAAAAGAATTTATAAAAACGGAATTAGGGTTATAGCGGTATTAAGTAGTCAGTATTTAGTAATAAGATAACAGCCAATAGCTGTGAAAGCATTAAGTAAAAATAAACGATAAGCATTGTATTTGTCTCAAGTCTAATGTCTATCGTCTCATATCTGGAATTAATGGAAATTCAATCAATAAAAAACCGCTTCGGCATCATAGGCAACTCGCCTATGCTCAATCATGCTATCAGCATAGCGGAGCGCGTATCACCGACCAATCTCACAGTGCTTATCACGGGCGAGAGCGGTGTGGGTAAAGAGGTTTTCTCACACATCATACACCAGCTTGGTACAAGAAAACACAGCTCTTTCATCGCGGTCAACTGCGGAGCGATACCTGAAGGCACGATAGATTCAGAGCTTTTTGGCCATGAGAAGGGTTCCTTCACCGGTGCGCATGATGCACGTAAGGGTTACTTCGAGACGGTCAATGGCGGTACCATATTCCTCGATGAGGTGGGGGAATTGCCACTGGGCACTCAGGCGCGGCTGCTGCGAGTGTTGGAGACGGGTGAGTATATCAGGGTCGGTTCGTCGAAGACGGCCAAGACAGATGTACGTGTCATAGCCGCGACCAATGTCAACCTGCAGGACGCTGTGAGGACCGGCAAATTCCGCGAAGACCTCTACTATCGCCTAAGTACCGTACCCATATACATACCACCGCTGCGCGAAAGAGGCGAGGACATATACCTGCTCTTCCGCAAATTCTGTATTGATTTCGCGGAGCGAATGAAGATGGTCCCTGTCAAGCTCACCGATGAGGCGCGCCTGCTGGTACTCAAATATCCATGGCCCGGTAATGTACGTCAACTCAAAAACGTAGCGGAACAGGTGTCGATCCTGTCTATAGACAAAGAGATATCCGCTCAGGAACTCATCCAGATCGTCCCTGATATCACTCAAAACAGGCTTCCTGTACTCAAGGACAGCGTCAGCGATGCCGCCGGCAATATGACGGAGCGTGAGATACTGTATAAGCTGATATTTGAACTGAAGAGCGATCTCAACGATCTGAAGCAATTTGTCTTCGGCGTGACACAGCACAATGGCAATAATGGCTCTACGCCTATCATGGAGCCGAACGGCTACTCATCTGCGCCGACCTATATCCAGCCGATCAGCAACGTACCGGCGGTATTGCCCCAGCAGGATGATCAGGCACTGGTCATCAACTCGCATCAGCCCTATACATCGCACGAGACGATAGATGAGTCCCTGTCACTGGCCGATAAAGAGAAAGAACTGATCACCAAAGCCCTGAAAAAGCACCGCAACCGCCGCCGCGATGCCGCCGCCGACCTCGGTATATCCGAACGCACACTGTACAGGAAGATAAAAGAGTATGATCTCGAAAAATAGATATCAGAGAATAACGAATAGAGTATAGCGAATAATGAATACAGCCAGGTACATACATGATAAGAAGATCACCATTGGGAGCCACCTCCCCTTAATGAAGGGGGCCAGGGGGATTTGTATTCTACTCTGCCTGCTGGGCATTTCCCTCACCGGCTGCAAAGTGTACTCCTTCACCGGCGCCAGCATACCGCCTGATGTCAAGACCGTGACCGTAGAGCAGATCCGCAACCTCGCCAGCAATGGCCCTGCGTCGCTCAATCAGACCATCATGGACAAACTCAAGCAGAAATTTGTCTCAGAGGCTAGCCTTACGCAGGTCAGCTCTGACGGCGATCTGGTGTTCAAGGGAAGCGTGACGTCCTATACTTTCTCCTCGCAGGCGCCATCGGCGCAGGTGCAGTCAGGGGTCAACAGGCTCTCGATCACCATACAGATCGGCTATGAGAATAAGAAATACCCGAAGGAAAGCTGGAAGGCACCAGAGACGTTCACACGCTATGCCGATGTACAGGGATCGCAGAACCTGACCGATATCGAGCCCCAGCTCATAGAAGAGATATCAAAGCAGCTGATCGACGATGTTTTTAATAAGGCTCTCGTGAAGTGGTAAAACCGGGCCAGATTTTTTAATATTACGGTTATAAGCAAGAAGTGTCGAAGTCATCCATACATAATACGCCCGCCAAAATTCTCGGCCTCTCGCCCGAGGAACTGGAGAAGATAAAGGAGCAATTCCCTTATTTCAACTCAGCGCGTATGCTCCTGCTTCAAAAGCGCCAAAGCACAGGAAGTTCCGATGATATAGAGCTATCCAGCTCTGCCGTATACAGCCACGACCGAAGGAAACTCTATGATTTCCTCAAAAAGAAGAATCAATCCAAACCTGAGGCCACCAAGGATGAGGAGCCTATAGACTATGTGCAACCTGCTCCGGAGGCCGATGAGACACCTGAGTATAGTCCTGTGGAAACTCAGGAGCTAAATCCCACTGATATCAGCGTCAGAGAGCCGGAGGAAGTCACCCCAGAAGAAGTAATACTCATAGAGCAGGAGGTTGGGCATATCGAGGAGGAAAGCCTGGCCGCAGAGGAGGTAGATACACCGGTAGCCGAAACGATAGATGCTCCTGTCCTCTCCAGTCCCGTCGCAGAGTATACTGCACCTGAGAGGGAGCCGGAAGAAGAGCCTGAGGAGGAAGAAACAAGCACCGTAGTCCTGCCTGAAGCACGTAAGTTTATCATAGCTGACCATACCTTTGATGAATGGCTGGACCACTTCAAGCGTGGCAAGCATAGTGTGAAAAAGTCCCTGGAGGACATGCCTAAAAATAAAGAAGAGGCCGCCGATGAACTGGACCGCCTGATAGAAAGCAGTCTGCCCGCTACCTTCTTTCATGACAAACTCGAATCCGAGACCCAATACGCCAAGGGGCTGGAGAACTTTATAGAGGTCCAAAAGAAGAAAAAGGCTACCATCACAAAGCCCGCAGAGACAGGGCTAGTCACAGAGACGTTGGCTAAAATATACGAACGTCAGGGACTCGTGGACAAGGCTATCAGTGTATATGAACAGCTGATTTTGAAAAATCCCGAAAAAAGTGCTTACTTCGCCGTCCAAATTGAAAGACTAAAAAACAAGTAGAAATGTTGTACATATCCGTTACGATACTGATTATCATTATATCCTCGCTGTTGGGCCTTGTAGTCCTGATCCAGAACCCTAAAGGCGGCGGCGTCAATTCAACTTTCGGCGGAGCCAGTCAGCAGATATTCGGCGCTGCGCGCACGACTGACGTAGTCGAGAAGACCACATGGGTACTCGCGATCCTGCTTCTTGTATTCTGCCTCGGCTCAGCTGGATTCCTCGGCAAGACACAAACTGCTGCCACAGCAGGTAGCAAGAAAGGAACTACCCCGACCACCACCACTACGACACCTAAGACCGAAGCTGAACAGCGCAATGATGCTCTTGGCAATTCTTCTCCAGCCGCTAAGGCAGTGCAACAGCAACAACAACAGCAGCAGCAACAACAAGGACCGCCTCCTACACAGGCCGTACCACCTACAAATAAATAATACGTTTAAAAAATATTCAGAAGGCTTCCGGAAACGGAGGCCTTTTTTTGTTTTGGGCCCTTACCGGGTTGAAAGGAGTTCATTGACCTTCGATTCTATGAGTGGCACC
>JAOQAO010000238.1 GCA_025963485.1 Bacteroidota bacterium
TCAATCACGCAAGCCGCTGGATACGCCTGCCGCTGATAGGCTGGACCTTCCAGACGTCTGACCTTGCGAAACTTGCGGTGATCATGCTGCTCGCCCGTATGCTCTCAAAGAACCAGGATGCGATGAGCGATTTTAAGAAGACCGTGCTGCCGATGCTCGCAGCTGTACTAATCCCAGTGATTATGATCGCCAAGGATAATCTCTCGACAGCGTTGATCCTGTTCTTTACATCTGTGTTCATTTTGTTTATCGGCCGCCTGGCGATTAAGCACCTGGCATTGCTGTTTGGCGCCAGCGCGTTGGTGATAGGGTTGTTTTTATCAGTGCTTCTACTTACGCCTGATAGCGTGCTATCGCACATGGGCCGTATGCCTACATGGAAGAAAAGAATTGAAACACACTTCATTAAGAAAGAAGTGCATCCCGATGATGACTATCAGCAAAGGCAAGCCAGCACGGCAATAGCGCGTGGCGGTTTTTTCCCTAATGGTCCGGGAAACTCCATGCAGAAACACTTTTTGCCGGAGGCGTATTCGGATTTCATATTCGCGATCATCATAGAGGAATATGGATTGATTGGGGGGATATTTATTGTATTCATCTATTTGCTTCTATTATATAGATGTATCAAGATAGTGATTGACGCGCCTAAGGCTTTTGGGGCATTCCTTGCGGTGGGATTGGGCGTAAGCCTCGTTTTGCAAGCAATGATAAATATGGCAGTGGCCGTAGGACTATTCCCGGTGACGGGTGTGACGCTGCCTCTCGTGAGCATGGGTGGCAGCTCGGTGGTCTTTACCAGTATAGCATTCGGCATCATACTCAGTGTGAGCAGAAACATAGAACAAGGGCAAGAAGAACAGGAGTCAGAAGAATTCGCAACAGCATAAACAATGGCAGGCAAGCGTTTCATAATAAGCGGTGGGGGTACGGGGGGACATATCTTCCCTGCGATAGCTATCGCCAACACGCTAAGGAAACAGCTGCCGGATAGCGAGATACTTTTCGTTGGCGCAAAAGACCGGATGGAGATGCAGCGCATACCCGAAGCGGGTTACGAGATCAAAGGGCTGAACATCGCAGGGTTTCAAAGAGGAAAGTTGCTGACGAATTTTGGATTGCCTTTCAAAATAATGAGTAGCCTGATGGCTGCGCGCAGTATAGTAAAAGCATTTAAACCATCTGCAGCTATCGGAGTAGGCGGATATGCGAGTGGACCGCTATTGCTTGCGGCAAGTATGGCGGGAGTGCCATGCGTGATTCAAGAGCAGAATTTTTTCGCAGGTATCACAAACAGGTTTTTAGCGAAGCGTGCAAAGAAAATATGTGTTGCTTATGAGGGAATGGAAGACGTTTTCCCGAAGGAAAAAATAGTGTTTACAGGAAATCCGATCAGAGCTGAGATACTGCATGATAATATAGAGCAGCAAGAAGCATACAGCTACTTCGGCCTGGACGAAGGAAAGAAAACCATCCTTATCATCGGTGGCAGCCTGGGTGCAAGAACGATCAATGAAAGCGTTTATGCCTACATCGATAAGCTAAAAGCCTCCGGAGTCCAACTGCTGTGGCAAACAGGAAAAGTCTGGGTAAATGAAAATCCCGATAAGGAGAATGTTCACCAGACGCAGTTTATAGTGCGGATGGATTATGCGTATGCGGCGGCTGATATTATCATATCACGTGCTGGCGCTTTATCTATAGCTGAACTACAAAACATCGGAAAGCCTGTAATACTGGTGCCTTCACCTAATGTAACAGAAGACCATCAGACACATAATGCGATGGCTTTGGTAAAAAAGGATGCGGCAATACTGGTGAAAGACGCAGAGGCAAAAACGAAGCTGATGGACGCGGCTATAGAACTAATGAAAAATGAAAAGGAACAGGAAAAATTAAGTAACAACATAAAAAAGATGGCGATCACAGATGCGGCAGAGCGCATAGTCAGGGAGATCCTGGAAGTCGCCAATTAATAAAGGATATGAATCTGAAGGATATAAAGAAAGTATACTTCCTCGGGATAGGAGGCATAGGCATGTCGGCACTGGCGAGATATTTCAAATCGCTGGGCGCTGAGGTAGAAGGCTATGATAAGACTCAAACGGCGCTAACGGATATGCTGGTTGCCGAAGGCATCAATGTGATATTTGAAGATAAGGTGGAGCTGATGCCTAAGGAGCTCGATATGGTGATCTACACGCCGGCCATTCCGAAGGATCATAAAGGATTTAATTTTTACAAGGACAATAACTACAACCTGAAGAAACGCAGTGAGGTGCTCGGCATCATCAGTGCGGATAACTTCTCCATCTGTGTGGCTGGCTCGCATGGCAAGACAACGGTGTCCGCGATGATCGCGCATATCCTAACGCATAGCGGCTTTGGGTGCAGCGCATTCCTCGGAGGTATAGCGACCAACTACAACTCGAACTACATTAAGCATAATAATGATGTGGTGGTAATAGAAGCAGATGAGTTTGACCGCTCATTTCATCGCCTGGCGCCGGATATGGCTGTGGTGACGGCTGTGGATACGGACCATCTGGATATATATGGCTCGAAGGAGAAGATCGAAGAGGCATTTATTGAGTTTACGGAAAAGGTGGCGGAGGATGGATTCCTCGTGATCAAACAGGGCTCTCCTATCGAAGATCGCCTACCTACGCTGGATAAGGCTTTTTACAGCCTATCTGATACTGCGGCGGATGTTTACTGCTCGAAGTATTGGGTGGTGGATGGTGGTTATGTTTTCAATATCAAATACTACGACAAGGAGCTGGTGGCCTTCCGTATCAATATCGGAGGCTTTCACAATATAGAAAATGCGATAGCGGCTTTTACCATCGCTAAGGAGCTGAAAATATCGAATGAGAATATCAAGGCGGCGCTGGCGTCCTTCTCGGGTATCAAGCGCAGGTTTGAGAGTATCGTGAAGAATGACAAAGTCGTCTTCATCGATGACTATGCGCATCACCCGGAGGAGATCCGAGTATTCCTGCAGTCGGTGAGAGAGATGTACCCTGACAAAAAGATTACGGCCATTTTTCAGCCGCATCTTTTCTCCCGTACGAAGGACCTGGCAGATGGCTTTGCAGAGCAACTGAGCATCGCGGATGAAGTGATACTGCTGGACATATATCCTGCACGCGAACTGCCGATGGAGGGCGTGACAAGCGCTTTGATCTATGATAAGCTAAAGAGCAAAAGCAAGCTGAATATCAAGAAAGAGGAACTGCTGGATAAATTGAAAGAAAAGCAACTGGAAGTAGTGGTGACAATAGGTGCGGGTGATATTGACAAGTTGGTGCAACCGATCAAGGAATTATTAACCAAAGCATAAAGCATATGAAGGCGGTGAAAATATTTCTGGTGAGCATTTTTATAATGGCAATATCTCTTGGAGTACGGGCACAGGAGAAGTATGAGTACGCCAATATTGTTTATCAGGCTATCACTAACGGACGTTATGAATTATATACAACAATAGATGGCAAATTTACTGAATCAAAAGGCAAGGTAGATCAGGGTTTCACTTATTACAATCTTACACCTGTCATGGAATTGATAAATAAAATGTCGCAAGAAGGATGGGAGTTACATTCAAGTAACTCCTTAGCCCTTATGGGTGGTGTCGGCTACTATTACTACCTCAGAAAAAAGAAAGCCTAATCGAACGATAATCAAGCGATGAAAAAGTTTTGGAACATATTTAAGAAAGTGATGCTGGTGCTCTCGGCTACTGCGTTTGTGGTGCTGTTTGTGTTTACGCTCACGTCTGCTGTCAGGCAGCAGAAAACGCTTGTATGTTCTTCTATACAGGTCAAGATCGATGAGGAAAACGGGGTGAGCTTCCTCACGGCAGATGAGATCACTGCCAAGATCAACTCACTGGCTGACGGGGAAATAGTGGGCAAACCCCTGTCGCAGCTTGATTTCAGGGCGATAGAGACGGGGCTGATGAAGAACCCCTTTGTCGACAAGGCGCGGGTGTATATAGACCATGCGCGCAACGTCCATGCTGAGATCACTCAGAAGCAGCCCCTTATACGCATAATCAACAACGACGGTGTGGGTTACTATCTGTCTGATAAGGCCGATAAGATACCCCTCTGCGGTAAATTTACAGCACATGTACCTGTGGCCATCGGAGTGGTGGAAACCCGCGAGGACCTTTACGGTGACAGTATCATCCTCTCGGAGATTTATAGCATGGCGAAATACATGCAAAAAGACTCCGTACTCGGCTCGATGATAGATCACATCTACGTGCTCGAAAGCGGTGAACTGGAACTGTACACTAAGATGGGATATCACACCATCGCATTTGGCAGGGCTGATGCGACGATGATAGAGAAGCTGGACAAGCTGAAGATATTCTACCGCGAGGGAATGACGAAAGTCGGATGGGATAAATACAGCGTGATCAACCTCAAGTACAAAGGCCAGGTGGTGTGCGAGAGGAAAACAGCAGAGGCAAAGACAACAGCAAAGAAAGACGAACAAACAGAAAAACCGGAGACAGAACAACAAGACACAAACTAATCAACTATAAACCGCACGCAATATGCAAACCGTCAAAGAAAATCCAATCGTAGTAGGCCTTGACATAGGCACGACTAAGATCGCCGCTATCGTAGGCCAGCAAGACCAGTATGGCAAAATAAA
>JAOQAO010000251.1 GCA_025963485.1 Bacteroidota bacterium
ATAATGATGTGTTTTTTGTGGTAGGCAATTTAAATCCTACGGGATTTGATGTGTTCTTCAAGGAGCAGGCAGGCAATACCCAGAGCCTGAGAATGGAGATCACAGTCGTAGTCAAGAACTTCTAATAGTTTTTTAAGCTATAAAAGAAAGGCCTGTCTCTAATGGGGGCGGGCCTTTCTTTTATAGCGGTTATTTCTCTATCGTATGATTAGCCAAGCGTCCACTGCCTGCGCGGAGTGTCGAGCCTTGACCGCATAAATTCGATATTCTGGGGAGTGAGAGGAGTAACGCTGAATATCTGTGCTGCAGCCAGGCCGCTGGCATGGTGATGCATGGCATTATCCATTCCTGCTTTATTATGCATTAGTTCGTGGAATATGAGATTCGGCAGCAGTGTCTGCCGTTCAAACGAAGGGATCGCTCCGTAGAAAACCTCGGAAGCGGCTGTGCCACTACCGTCTGTATGCGTCCAGCCGGGAGTCTGGGGCGGATCGGCATGTGCGAAATTTTTCAATGTGGACGCACTTCTCCCCATCGCCAGGTAACATACCAGATCAGTCTCCGCTACAGCGGCGGGTAGCGCGGCTACGAAATTGACAGTGCAGCTCCAGCTGGTTCCCGCCACTATGCTGTTGAAATAAGTAGTCAGTCTGTCTACTGTCGGATTGCGGTCTTCAGAATTAAAACTGAACGGGTCAATATTGTTTTTGATATATACATTCAGGATCATGTGGTGGACTATTTAAACGGACTTTAATATACTGAAAGTAAGCGGGATTCGTTCTAAAATATATCTTGCTTTTCTGTGTGCCTTTTTTGCTGATTTACTGCTAATTTATCTACATTTGTCCGTTCATTATTTTAGACTCTAGTTTCACTACAATATATTATGGGCTTGTTCAATTTTTTCATGGAGGAAATCGCCATTGACCTTGGCACAGCTAATACGCTGATCATCCATAACGATAAGGTCGTAGTCGACCAACCGTCAATCGTAGCAATAGACCGCAGGACTGACAAGGTCATCGCAGTAGGCCAGCGCGCCATGCTGATGCATGAGAAGACCCACGAGAATATAAAGACCATACGTCCGCTGAAAGACGGTGTGATAGCAGACTTCTACGCTGCTGAAAATATGATCCGCGAGATGATCAAAATGATTTTTGACAAAAGGAAGTTCCTCTTTCCTCCGCGATTCAGGATGGTGATCTGTATACCGTCGGGTATCACGGAGGTAGAAAAACGTGCGGTAAAAGATTCTGCGGAGCAGGCAGGCGGACAGGAAGTAAAAATGATATATGAGCCAATGGCAGCGGCCATCGGTATCGGTATAGATGTCGAGGAGCCAAACGGCAATATGATCATCGATATAGGCGGTGGTACGACGGAGATCGCGGTGATAGCGCTCTCTGGTATCGTATGCGACCAGTCCATACGTGTGGCGGGAGATGAGTTCACACTCGACATCGTCGACTACATGCGCCGCCAGCATAATATGCTGATCGGTGAGCGCACCGCAGAGAATATAAAGATCAATGTAGGAAGCGCGCTGACAGACATAGACAATCCACCTGATGACTATCCTGTGAATGGACGTGACCTCATGACCGGCATCCCGAAGCAGATCATCGTATCATACTCTGAGATCGCTCATGCGCTGGATAAATCTATCGCAAAGATAGAAGAGGCTATCCTCAAAGCACTTGAGACGACACCTCCGGAGCTGGCAGCCGATATCTTCAAGACAGGGCTGTATCTGACCGGCGGTGGCGCTTTGCTCCGTGGACTCGACAAACGCGTGAGCCAAAAGACGAAACTTCCCGTGCATGTAGCGGAAGATCCGTTGCGCGCCGTAGTGAGGGGCACAGGTATCGCGCTGAAAAAGATAGATACTTTCACCTTCCTGATGGACTAAACACAGGTGACGAGGTGACTGAGTGACGAGGTGAGACCTTGTATTCAATTCTACTTTCCCCCAAAAAATTAGAACTTAGCTCTGGAAATAAGGTATGTATAATCTCATCCGTTTTCTGGTCAGGTATCATTTGTTCTTCTTCTTTCTATTAATGGAGGGATTTTGCTTTTTTCTTATTTATCAGAACAGCCAATACCACCAGGCATCTTTTGTCAATATGGCAAATGAGGTCAATGGCCGTGTGTACAAGAGCTACTCAGGGGTCACTGACTATCTCTACCTGAAGCAATTCTCCGACTCGCTCGTCAAAGAAAATGCCTCCCTCCACGCGCGCCTGCTGGAGTCAAAGAGCGACAATACCGTCGTACCAAAGGAACAAACGGACACACTCACCAAAAAGATGGAGCAGGTGTACACCTACATCCCGGCTAAAGTGATACGCAACTCTGTCAATCAATCTGCCAACTATATCTACATCAACCGCGGCAAGAATCAAGGCATCACACCCCAGATGGGTGTCATAGACCCATCCGGTGTAGTAGGGCAGGTGATCAATGTCAGTGATAACTATGCCGCTGTGATGTCGCTGCTGAATAAGAAGTTTCAGGTGAGTGTAAAGCTGAAAGGGTCTAACTATTTCGGGCCGCTATCGTGGGAGGGCAAGAACACCACGCTGGCCAAGCTCAAGGAGATACCCAAGCACGTCAAAATGAAGGTAGGCGATACACTGGTGACCAGCGGCTATTCGGAGCTATTTCCGGAGAATGTGATGGTAGGGACAGTAAAGCGCATGAATGCGGAACCGGAGGAGAATTTCCTCGATATAGATGTAGCGCTGTCTACCAATATGAATAACCTGTCGTATGTATATGTGGTCACCAACCTAAAAAAGAAAGAACTGTTACTGCTGGACTCTGTGATCAAAAAATAACAACATCAAAGTTCAATGTTATGAAAGACTATAGCCAGATCGTCAAGAATGAAAAAGAAGGCAGTATATCGGTAGTGCTGGATATCAAGGACGAGAAGATAACTGCACTCGGTGCGAAGCTGCAGGCGGTAAACGGAGGCGTGCTAATGAATGGTTCAGCCTGGGAAGCGCTGCTGGAATGGTACCTCGATGAGTTCTATCCGGCAGTGTCGGGAGGTATGGGCACCAACTCCTCAGCCGGCTCATATAAGGCCTACTATAAGCTCGCTCCGGTTAATGAGAAAAAAGCAACGCAACTCGTAGAGATACTTCACGACCTGATAGAGAATGAAAGCAAACTATATGACCTGATCAAAGAGCGTGGAGAAGAGATAGACTGGGATTAAATCCGTCTAACTTTTTGTCTCTGCCATGGCAGGTGCGCTAAGGTTTTAAATGAAATTCGTGTAAGTTTGTGACCGTTGTAGCAAACGATATCCGCCCCATACATGTTCAGCCGCTTACCCATCAATATCCTTCGTTTCATCGCTCTGCTGGCGGTGCAGGTGCTTATTTTCAGCAAGCTCAACCTCGGCCCTGCTCTCAGCCCGTATATTTGTCCCTATGTTTATCCTTTATTCATCCTGCTTTTGCCTTTCGGTACGCCGCAGTGGCTATTGATGATATTAGGTTTTGTGACGGGTTTGATACTCGATTTTTTCCTGGGCGCTCCACTGGGTATGCATGGCGCATCCTGCCTGCTCATTGCCTACCTGAGGCCATTCCTGATCTCGATCATCACACCCAAGGGTGCAGAGTTTGAAGTAGAGCCCAATATTTTCCTGCAGGGGGTTACCTGGTTTCTGATCTACTGCGGACTGTCGGCGGTGATATACCATACTTTCTATTTCCTGATAGAGAGCTGGACGTTTTATAACCTTTTCATCTCCGTCGCGCGGATATTCGTCAGCAGCGCTTTTTCAGTGCTGTTTATGATGATGTTTTTATTTCTTTTTACATCTGGAAAAAAGCGGAGATTGGCGTAAGTGCTATTTTGACCGATATACCTTATCTTTGTATAAATGCAAAAGGTAGAACACATACCGAGATATACATACGCAGACTATTGCCTGTGGGAAGGGGATTGGGAGTTGATCAATGGCTATCCTTATTCTATGGCACCAAGCCCTTTTGGCTCACATCAGCGTGTTTCGATTGAGTTTGCTTCTGCTATTCATAGCCAGCTCCGGCAGAAAGGCTGCGATTGCCAGGTCTTTGCAGATCTGGATTGGATCGTGAATGACGATAACGTGGTACGCCCTGATGTCATGATTGTATGCGGGGAGCGGGTCGAGAAACATCTTCAGTATGCTCCTGTATGGATCGTAGAAATATTATCGGCTTCATCAGGGCTGAGAGATCAGATCATCAAAAAAGAGCTTTATGCTAATCAAGGGGTAAGGTACTATCTGATAGCAGACCCCGATAAGAAGACGGTGGTCGTCCATGAACTGCAAGAAGGCGAGTACAGGATGAAGCAGGACAACAAATTTGATCTCAACGATCATTGTTCCATTACTCTCGACTCTGAGGCGATAATGAATAGCTAAAAATATATGCTAAATGCTTGTCTCAAAAAGCGGAGATTGGCGTAAGTCCGTTATTTTTGCCTTGATATTTTCTTCCCTCAGTGAATAAGGATCTCTTTCAAAACAGGTACAATGTAGTGCGCATCATTATCGTGGTGTTTGCAGCGATATTCCTGCTGCGCCTTGCGTACCTGCAGTTGTTTGAAAAGAAATATGACAAGATCGCTTTTGATAATGCGATCAAAGAGGTAGAGGTCTATCCTACACGTGGGCTCGTATACGATCGCAAAGGTGAGCTGATAGTCTATAACGAAGCGATCTATGATATCATGGTCACACCCCGTCTCGCGAAGACCGCTGATTCCGCTAAGATATGCAGCCTGCTCAAGGTCACGATGGAGGAATACTCTGGTCGGATGGCAAAAGCGCGTCAGTACTCGACGCATAAGCCGTCGGTATTTATGAAACAGGTATCGCTGGAGGATTATCAGCGATTTCAGGAGGCGCAGTACCTCTTTCCGGGATTTGACGGACAGGTGCGAACGATACGCAAGTATCCGCACAACTGTGCTGCCGTGATACTCGGCGATGTCGGTGAGGTAGATGACAACCTGATCAAAAGCTCCAACGGGTACTATAAGCCCGGAGACTATGTAGGACAAAGCGGATTGGAAAAGTACTATGAGAAAGAACTGGGAGGCACACAAGGCAAGAAGTTTATCTATGTGGATGTGCACAACAGGGAACAAGGCAGTTTTGCCGAAGGCAAATATGATACTGCGGCGAGAGCCGGAGACAATCTCTACTCGACCATAGATATCAAGCTCCAGGAATATGGCGAGCAACTCATGCAAAACAAGAAAGGCAGCATCATAGCTATCGAGCCGGAGACCGGCGAGATACTCTGCATGGTGAGCTCACCGGGCTATGATCCCAATCTGCTCTGCGGTGCTATCAGGGGAGAAAATTTCAAAAAGCTGGTATTTGACTCTCTAAAGCCACTCTACAATCGCGCTACGCTGGCCACCTACTCTCCGGGATCGACGTTCAAACCTATGGTGGGCCTGATCGCCCTGAACGAGGAAGTACAAGGCGAGGTATATACAGTACCCTGCAATGGATTTTATCCCTTCGCAGGTTTATCTCTCAAATGCTCCCACCATCACCCCTGGGCGACCAATATAGAGTATGCGCTGGCACAATCCTGCAATCCATATTTCTGGCAGACATTCCGCAACGCAATAGAAAACCCCAAGTATGATCATATACAGGACAGCTATGGCAAATGGTCGGACTATTGCCGGAGCTTTGGGTTTGGGTCCAAGCTCGGTGTGGACCTGCCCTCTGAGTCCAGGGGCAACATACCCAGTGTAAACTATTTCAATAAGGTATATGGCGAGAAAGGCTGGCACTCATCGACCATCATCTCGCTGGGCATAGGGCAGGGAGAGATACTCGTCACGCCTATACAGCTGGCAAACTTTTACGCCGCTGTAGGTAATCATGGCTGGTATGTAAGGCCGCACCTCGTCAAAACCCTGCAACAAGTGCATGAGAAAAAAGATGTAAAACCGGAGATGAAAAAGAGCTATGCCACGATAGATACGCGCTGGTATGTACCTGTGAATGATGGCCTGCGTCAGGTGGTCGAGGCCGGTACGGCTACCGAATCAAAGATAGAAGGCATCAGCCTCTGCGGCAAAACTGGAACAGTGCAAAACAGCCATGGTGACCACCACTCTGTGTTTGCCGGATTTGCGCCGAAGGACCATCCGAAGATCGCTATCGCAGTGATCGTGGAGAATGCGGGTTTCGGTGCTACATTCGCCTGTCCTATAGCGAGCCTGATGGTGGAGAGGTATATCAATGATACGGTAGCAGATAACAGGATCGCAAAGCAACAAAAGATGATAGAGACAAACCTGCTGGAGAAATATGCACAGGGCAAGAATATGCCAATAACCAACGGACACCACTAAGAGAGAGGAACGATGCGGAACAATGAGAAATTTACGGGGAATATAGACTGGCTATCGGTGCTGATCTATCTTGCGCTCGTGCTCATAGGCTGGGCTGCCATCTACTCTGCAGTGTATACAGAGGGACTGAGCCCATTCAATACAGTAGGAAGGGATACTACAGTAAACACGGGCAAGCAGTTTCAATGGATCGTCGCTTCATTGATCATTGGGGCCATCATCCTCATCATAGATGGTAAGTTCTTTGTGACATTTTCCTACGCGATCTATGGGATATTTATTCCCTTGCTTATCGGTGTTATGTTTTTTGGTGCGATATCCCATGGGCAGCGCAACTGGATCAGGATAGGCAGTTTCCAGATGCAGCCATCTGAGCTGGCAAAATTTACGACGAGCCTGGCACTGGCAAAATACCTCTCTACACTAAACATAGACATACGGAAATGGAAGGATAAATGGAAGGCCTTTGCGATCATAGGGCTACCTATGATCATAGTGATGGTACAGGGCGATGCCGGATCGGCTATTGTATTTGTTGTATTTGCCCTTGTGCTTTTCAGGGAGGGCCTGGAATCCTATTTCCTCATCATCGGCGGGTCGGTTATCTTTCTGTCTGTGATAGCCCTGGTCACACCAAAGCTGTGGTATTTGTGGGTTGTTTTTTTGGCAGTAGCTGGTATACTCAGTTACCTCAACTTTAAAAACCGGCAGCTGGTGTATATTATTACCGGCATTGCCCTGGTAGCGTCGGTATATGTGACGGGTGTGAACTTCATCTTCGGCCACCTAAAGTCGCACCAGAAGGACCGCATCAATGTGCTGCTCGGCAGAGAGGTAGAGAAAGGCAAAGACTGGAATATCCGCCAATCTATCATCGCAATAGGCTCCGGAGGAGCTATAGGCAAAGGATACCTGCAAGGCACTCAGACGAAGCTCAAATTCGTTCCTGAGCAGAGCACAGATTTTATATTCAGCTCCATCGGAGAAGAGTTTGGATTTGCAGGCAGCTTTTTGATCATAGGATTATTCGTAGGATTACTCATGCGGCTGATGTACCTGGCGGAGCGACAGCGATCGAAGTATAGCCGGGTCTATGGATATTGCGTCGTTTCTATATTGTTTTTCCATTTCCTCATCAATATCGGAATGGCTATAGGCGTGGCCCCTGTTATAGGGATACCTCTGCCCTTTATCAGCTATGGAGGTTCGTCACTGCTGGCTTTTACGCTGCTCCTCTTTGTGTTTCTGCGGCTCGACTCCCAGCGCCTGGAGGTATTGAGATAATATGGATTTTGCGTATTATTGAGAAATATCGGTGATACGTGGTTTTCAGTAGTTCTATCTTTCTTTGTTTTTTCCTACCAGCATTCCTCTGGGTATATTTCCTGATACCCTACCGGTTCAAAAACTATTGGATACTCCTCAGCAGTGTACTCTTCTATGCGTGGGGTGCCCCTAAATTCATTCTTATTGTTTTGGCAGTTTTGGCGGCGGACTATTATCTGGGCAATAAAATATATGAGAACGAAGGCAAGCGAAAAAAGCTCTATCTCATTCTGTCCATTATTCTCAATCTCGGCCTGCTATTCTATTTCAAGTACTTCAACTTCTTTATGGGCAATGTCAGTGCCGTATTGGTGAGCGCCGGCATGAAGTCTTTGGAATGGACGAAGGTCATCCTGCCGATAGGCATCTCATTCTTTGTATTTCAGGAGATGAGCTATACGATAGATATATACAGAGGTGAGCATAAGCCGCTGAAGAAGTTCTCCGACTATATGCTCTTCATTTTCCTTTTCTCGCACCTCATAGCAGGCCCGATAGTGACCTATAATGTGCTCGCGGATGATATAGTCGACAGGCGGAAAAACCTGAACAATGATTATCGCCTGCTCGGATTTTTCAGGTTTATCATAGGCCTGTCGAGGAAGGTGCTCATCGCTAATCCGCTTGGCCTGGTCGCCGACCATATGTTTAATGGCAATCTTGCTTCGCTCTCTGCGGGTGATGCCTGGTTGGGTATTATAGCTTATACCTTCCAGCTTTACTTTGATTTTGCCGGATACTCTGACATGGCCATAGGGCTCGGCAAAATGATGGGCTTTAATTTTCCTGAAAACTTTGACAGCCCATACATATCTCAGAACATCACAGAGTTCTGGCGCAGGTGGCATATCACGCTGGGCAGCTGGATGCGTCGATATCTGTACATCCCTCTGGGAGGTAACAGGATATCTGTGCCGCGCACTTATCTCAATCTCTGGATTGTTTTTATCCTGTCTGGTTTTTGGCATGGAGCTTCTTGGAATTTCCTCGTCTGGGGATGTTACCATGGTTTATTTATAGTGATAGATAAGTTGTTTTGGGAACGACTATCGGAAAAGCTGCCGCGCATAATTAATGTGATACTGACATTTTTCATCGTAGCCGTAGGTTGGATCTTTTTCCGGGCCGACACGACGCCTCATGCTATACAGTATGTGCATCAGATGTTCTGCGGAGCATATAGCTTTGACTATTTCCTCGAGGTCAAAACTTGTATCGTACTGGCACTCGCTGTTGCTTTTTCCTTTGGGTCTTTCTGGCCTTTTGTATATGAGAAGCTGATGGTTTTTTACAAAACAGTAGCAGGCAGCGGATTTCAACTGGCTAAGGCGGTTGTCGCAATCGTGCTGTTCTATATGTCGATGGCGGAGATCGTATCGTCCGGGTTTAATCCATTTATTTATTTCAGATTTTAAACAGTACAGAGATGAAAAAAACACTGATAGTACTGCTTTATATGATCTGCATCACACTGCCGATAGTGCTCAGGTACTCTGCGACCCTGCCGCGGCTGGCAGGAGATAAATCCCATCTGACCTATCCGCATTTTTACCTGAAATCCTTTGCTGCGGGAGCTTTCCAGGATAGTATCAGCCAGTATGAGGAGGAGCGCAACGGACTCAGAAATATCCTGGTAAGGACCAATAACGAGATCAACTATAAACTCCTTCATAAAGGTTCCGGGATGATAGTGCCTGGCAAAGGCGATTATCTTTTTTCTGAAGATTATATACAAGCCCACCTGGGTGTGGGAGCAGATTCCAATAAAATCAAAGAGGGATTCCTGAAGTTCGATTCGCTGTATGAACTTTTGCAATCGCATCATATAAAACTTATGTATGTAGTGGCTGCCGGTAAAGCTTCTTTTGACAGGGAGCAAATAGAGGATCATTATCTCAAACAAAGGCAAGCATACAGCAACTATGATATTATCAGGCGCTCGCTGCCAGATCAGCCGTTTGCGACGATAGACTTCCAGGCGTACTTTGACAAGATCAAAGCGACATCGCCGCATGCGTTATTTCCCAAACACGGGCTACACTGGAGCACCTACGGATCCTCTGTAGCGCTGGATAGCATAGTGAAAAAGATGCAGCCGATGCTCGGCATCAGGATGCCGTATATCTCCTCTGAAAAAGATATAGATACTATAGCGCCCAGAAGGGGGGCATGGGACGCAGACCTGCAGGAGTGCCTCAACCTGCTGGTGCCTATGTATATTGATACACTGACATACAGGGATGCGACCTTCGTAGAAGAAGGTGACGGGATCAAAAAGCCTAAGGTGCTGATCGTGGGTGACAGTTATGGTTTAAGCTTCAATACCACGAGGCTGGTCCAGCATTATTTTGATGCCGGGTCAAGGGTCTGGTCCTATTTGGACAGGCAAAATACGCTATCGCCTGAGCCAGAATGGACCCCAAAACTATCTTCCCTCAATCTGAAGGAGGAGATACTCAAATATGACATTGTTATTTTCGTGTCTACGGAGATCAACTACGTGCGCATGGACTATGGGCTGTATGACAAGATCAAGTGACCTCACCCCCCCACAGGGCAGGCATCTGCCTTCGGCATCTTCCCTCTCCGAAGGAGAGGGAAGAACCTACGGACTAAAAGCATTGAATTATTTGTGTTTACTTGAACTTATATCCGAAGCCTAAGGTGAATGCTTCACGGAACTGTGTGCCACGGCCGAGATAGGTCGTGCCATCAGGATTGAGGTGAGGTACGGCTGCTGTGTGGTCGTAGAGTAGTTGTGTTTCGAGGCTCGCAGTGATAAACTTGTTTACTGTAAAAGTGATGTTTGTAGCCCAGTTAACATATGTGTTTGGCCTATTATCATAGTATAAGTGATTAGCCTGCAGGTCCTGGACACGAGCTATGGCTTCAGGACTGGTATTGCCATCAAGCGCTTTGATCTCGCTTTGGACTATACCATCCAGCATATGTTTGTCCGTATAGTTTTGAAAGACCTCAAGAGAAGTTTTGAGATTGATGTGTTTCCAGATGTCTTTTTGGAAATCTACTCTGAGATAAGCTCCTACAGACGCGCGAAAAGTGACGTCGTTATTCAATCCATAACGTGTCCTGTCGACCCTAAAATGGGTGGTATCGTCTTTATCCCTCAGTGTATTATTATTCATCATGGTGAGCTTGGCTGTAGCTGGGGAGAGAAAGACAGAGAAATATGATACAGGTTTGTAGTTGATGCCTAGAGACAAAAGCAGGTATGAAGGAGAAAGCGGAGTAGCTACGACCTGCCTGTCAGATGCGCCGGCATCATAGCCCGAGTAGTCATATCCCCGTAGCAAGCTAGTCTTAAGATCGGCGAGGAAAGTAGCGGTCCAGTGCTTTTTAGTATCTATGATATATCCTGCCCTTGTGGTGATCTGAAGAAGGTCGACATTTTTCCTGAAAGGATATTTGTTATTAGCGCTGTGTTGACGCAGGCGGCCTTGGGCTATGCCGCCCAAAGAGAAATTGAGTTGATTATCCCACAGAAAATGCTTTTTCTGGTAGGTTAAAGTACCGTTGGCATTAGCCTGGATAGAAATTGAATTCTGTCCGCCTCCTGCCCAGTTGACAAGCGCTACCTGCCCGAAATTTACACCAATGAAACCGCTTTTCTTCCAGTAATGAACCGCTGTATCGTTTATCGCCAGTTCTGTCGGCTTCAATGCGTCTTTCAGTTCATTTTTGGCCTGGCCAAAAACGAGAACGGAACATAGTATTGTGATGGCAAAGAGTAAATGCTTTTTCATCTTATGAGTTTTGGGTTTAGAATGCCGACGCTAATATTCAACTATTGTGCCAATCAAGGAAGGCACATATAGACAAGGCAGGAAGTAAGTGTCTAATGAATTAGCGCGGAGGACCTCACCCCCACAGGGCAGGCATCTGCCTTCGGCATTTTCCTTCTCCTTGGAGAGGGAAGACGCCGCTGACTTAGATATTCCATTTTTAATGGTCGGAGGATTTTGATATAATATTTGTCGTGCTGAATCCTTTGACCAGTGGGACTATTTTTACTTCCCCTCCATTGGCGCGTACCACATTTGCACCTACTATTTCTTCGACTTTGTAGTCGCCGCCTTTGACCAATATATCGGGGCGTATAAATGTGATCAGTTCCAGAGGAGTATCCTGATCGAAGATGATGACCGCATCCACAAAGCTGAGTGAAGCAAGTACGGAAGCACGGGAGAGTTGATCATTGATCGGTCGGCCTTCCCCTTTGAGTTTATGTACTGATGCATCGGCGTTCAGCCCGACTATCACATAGTCTCCATAGGACCGGCACTCAGCGAGCAGCTCCACATGACCGCGATGCAGGATGTCAAAACAGCCGTTTGTGAATACGATCCTGTTTCCCACCGCTCTCCAGTGATGCAGCCTCGACTCCAGGGTCGCGAGGTCTATTATCTTGTATGATATGTCAGGGTGGAGTTTCAAGGATGGTGATTCTGGTATTGTTATTTAACGTTATATCTTAATTTTTCGTATGGGACCTCACCCATCTGCCTTCGGCATCTTCCCTCTCCGAAGGAGAGGGAAGAACCCACTGAGCAGCGTTCAGTCCTTTAAGTCGTTTTTCTAATAGGCTTATTTTCCCGTATGTCCGAAACCGCCCTCGCCTCTTTTGGTTTCGGAGAGTTCTTCAGATGCTATCCAGCTCACCTTTTCATATTTGGCGATGACCATTTGCGCTATCCTTTCGCCGTTCTTTATGGTAAAGTCCTCCTGCGAGAGATTGATGACCGCTACTTTGACCTCACCGCGATAGTCGCTGTCGATCGTGGCCGGGGTATTAGGCAGGGTGATGCCATGCTTGAATGCCATGCCGCTTCGTGGCCTGATCTGTGCCTCAAAGCCGTCAGGTAGTTCAATATAGATGCCTGTCGGGATCAGTTTCCTGTCTCCCGGTTTCAATACAATATCCGACGCTATGAAAGCCCTCATATCCATTCCCGCAGAGCCGGCAGTCTCATATGCTGGCAGCGGGTTAGTAGACTTATTGATGATCTTGACGTGCATTGGACAAAGAAGCAAAATAATTTGAAAATAAGCGGGTTTGAGATATCTATTGACCTCTCAGCAGTTTCGGCAGGCTTCGTCCGTCTACTATAAAGACGAATACTGCAAAAAGTAACATAAATGTTCCTGAGGTGATATGTCTCATCGTAGCGGTAGCATCTATAGTAGCATGAGCAAATATCTCATACAGCACTACTACGAGTATGACATAGAGGCAGACCTTTAGCGACTCATACGGCACCGGGTAGTACTTCTGCCCCATGATAAATGACACCAGCGCCATCAGTCCGTAGCACACGAGGGTAGCCCACGCAGAACCCATGTAGCCCATCGTCGGGATCAGAAGCAAATTGAGCGTGATGGTGACCACTGCTCCTCCGATAGACACCCAGGCACCGAGCATGGTTCGGTCAGTGAGTTTGTACCAGACGGAGAGATTGACATAGATACCGAGGAAAAGATTGGCCAGCATGAGGATCGGCACTATGCCAAGGCCAACGCGGAAGTTGGCTCCGATATAACGAGAGAAGAAGTCCAGGTTGAGCGTGACCATCAGGTAGATGAAGCAGCAGAAGATCACAAACCAGGTCATCACATCTGAGATAGTTTTCTTCGAACCTTCTTTATCTGCATGAGCGAAGAAGAATGGTTCTGCTGCAAAGCGGAACGCCTGAATAAAAAGAGACATGATGATGCTCAGCTTGTAGCATGCGCCATAGATACCAGTCTGTTCGCGTTTATAAAGATCAGAGCCTACAAGATAGTGGGGCAGCATGGCTCGGTCCAGCATCTCATTGGTCACGCCTGCCAAACCTATTACCACCATCGGCATAGAGTAGCCGAGCATCCGTTTGAATAGCGCCTTATCAAAACCAGCTTCTATACCCCTCAACTGTGGCAATAACAGCACGAGTTTAACAGCACTGGCGAGCAGGTTGGAGATAAAGACATAGCCGACACCTATCGCAGGACTATAGAACCTAGCCCAAAAGGACGCCGGGTCTTTATCAAAGGCTCCTTTGCATATGACGATAAAGAAGATATTGAATCCGATATTGACGGCGATCTCAGCCAGCTTGATTCCCGCAAACTGCACTGGTTTGCTTTCATTCCTTAGCCGGGCAAAAGGGATGGCGCCTATCGTATCAAAGGCGAGAATGAGCGCAAACCACTTGAAGTACTCAAGATGATCGTTGTAATGCAGCACTTGTCCCAGGGTAGGGGACAGAAAAAACGTTAAAATACTGAAGCCAAGGGCCATTACAGATAGAAAGATAAGGGCAGTGGAGTAAGTCTTTTGCCCCTCTTCCGTCTTACTAAAACGGAAGTATCCCGTCTCCATCCCGAAGGTGAGAAATACCCACAAAAAGCCTGTATAAGCATAGAACTCAGACACTACGCCAAACTCAGATGTAGTAAAGACCCGCGTATAAAGCGGGACCAGTAGATAATTGAGGAATCGCCCGACTATGCTGCTAACGCCATAGATCGCAGTTTGAGAAGCGAGTTTTTTGAGTGGATTCAAAACCTAAACGGTATTAATACGTAAACAAAGATGAGGAATTTAATGCTTAAAACGCTTACCTCCTCTATATCAATATGATCAGAATAACCACCCTTGTAGCTTTTATTATCCTTTGGCAATGTCAGGTACATGCCCAGAGTTCCCCCAATGTCAAATACATCAACGGTACATACGACGGCAAGCATGACGGACAAGGCAACCGCGTTGGTTTCGCTGTAGCGCACCTCGATGATGGTTCTACCTATAAGGGCAACTGGGATGCAAATATGCGCAATGGCCAGGGCGAAGGCACTTTCCCTAATGGTGACCGCTATAATGGCGAATGGAAAGATGACCAGCGCAATGGCAAGGGTATTTACTACTTCAAGAATGGCGATGTCTTTACAGGGTCCTTTGTCAATGATGTCATGAACGGACAGGGAGTCTATCGCTATGCCAATGGTGACGAATACGCCGGTGTGGTGCAAAACGGGCAGATAACCGGGAGGGGCGCATGCCACTATGCCAATGGTGAGCGCTATGATGGCGAGATGCTAAACGGCAAACGTACAGGACAAGGCAAATACATCTATAAGGATGGCAAGATATACGAGGGCTCTTTCTCCGAAGACCTAAAGGTCGGTCGCGGCATGATGCTCTTTACTACCGGAGATAAGTATGTGGGAGAGTTTACCAATAACAAACGCACTGGCCAGGGTACCTTCTACTATACCAATGGCGACATCTATGAAGGGCAGTTTGTGAATGGCGTCATGGAGGGCAGTGGCAAGTTCAAGTGGGCTGATGGCGAGCTATTCATCGGGTCATGGAAAAACAATAAGCGCCAGGGCGCCGGCAAGTTCATATCCAAGGCCGGTGAGGAGGTAGTCAAGACCTACTCTATGGGTGTAGAGGTCAATTGATCCACATCGGACAGCCTCAAGCTTTAGGCATCAAACTTATACCCTATTCCTTTGATTGT